>CAIUPC010000736.1 GCA_903900905.1 uncultured Acetobacteraceae bacterium | reverse complement strand
GGGGTCTCGATCTTGATCGTCTCGTAGGTCTTCATTGTCCTGCCATCCAAGCGCATGGCGGCAGGCTATCGCCGGGGGCAGGTGCGGTCCAGAGGCGACCCGGCGGCGCATGGTCCGGCATGATGCGCATCTGTGTCTCAAAGTTTTTATTTCAGGGCTTGAGTCTCAAATTATATCTCAAGTCTCGCGCTTATCTGTTGCCAGCAAGGCCCGCACCATGTCCTCATCCGGCGGGCCGAATGTCACATTCGGCGGCACGCCGCCGTGCCGGCGGATCAGCGCCGCGCGTTGCGGATAGAGAACCGCGTAAAGTTCCGCGTCAGGGCCGGCCGGGGGTTCGGCCTGGGGTATCTCCGCTGCTGGCGGCGGTGTTGGGTCAATTTCGGGTTCCGGTTCGGCGGCGGGCGGGGTGAGCCGCGCCGTCATCGACGAGGCGGTGATGTGTTCGGCCATGGCGGCGGCCTCGGCGGCGGCTTCGTCCTTGTCGCGTTGGATGCGAATGGCCTGCATGCGTTGCAACGAGCGGAGCGCGCTTTGCGACTGGCGCATCATGCTGGCCGCCTGGGCGGTGCATTTCAGGCTCATGGGAAGGGGCATCTGGGGGTCGTTGGCCGCGCGCAGGCACTCCTCGGCATGGGCGGCCGCCGCGATAGACTGGGCGGCGAACCGCGCCTCGGCGACCGTGACAGGGCAGAGGGAGGCGGCGGCGGCGACCGCGGCCTCATTGCGTTCATGCAGGGCCTCCGGCGAATCGTCCCGCGGCGGCGGCAGGCTGCTGGTGAGGGTGAAGAACAAATACCGGTAAGCGAGGGCGGTACGGCGGATGGCGGGGTCTTGGGTCTGGGTCATGCGCGCGGATATGGGCGTGTTCCTGATTTGTTCAAGGCCGTCAGCTGAGATATTTTCCGAAAAATGGGCCGAGGCGCCACAGGGTGGACTTTTGGGGTGCGTCAGATAGACTCTGGCTATCCTGGACAGAGCGGTTGGAGCCGATGGAACCCCGATTGGTGCGCCGTGTGCCGCTCCTGCTTTACGGGATTCTGTGTATTTGCGCCGGGCTGGTCCTGTATTTGCTCGGGGTCGCGACCGTGGTGCCGCGCTATCTGTTCAATCTGAACGCGGTGCTGCTGCGGCCGAGCGAATTGCTGGTCTGGTACAGCGGCCTGCCCATCGTGATCGGGTTCATGCTGGCGCTGATCGATTTGTTCGTGCTGTTCCCGGGCAAGCGGCGGCGGGCGGGTTTGCGCTACGAGCCAGTGGCCGACAACAGGGTCACCGTCGCGCTGACCGCTTACAATGACGAGGAAAGTATCGGCCAGGCAGTCAAGGACTTCCTGGCGCATCCGCTGGTGCGCAGCGTGATCGTCGTCAGTAACAACAGCACGGATGCCACCTTCGAACGCGCGCAAGCGGCGGGTGCCATCACCTTCAACGAGACCGCGCAGGGCTACGGCCAATGCGTCTACCGCTGCCTGACGGAGGCGGTGACACTGCAACCAACAGGGCTGGTGGCCCTGTGTGAGGGCGACAGCACGTTCCGCGCCTATGACCTCGAAAAATTCGTGGCCTATGCCCCGCATGCCGATATCGTCAACGGCACCCGCACCGTCGAAGGCCTGCGGCAATACAGTACGCAGCTCAGTACTTTTATGTACTACGGCAATCTGTTTGTCGGGAAGCTGCTGGAGGCCAAATACCTCGGTCACAGCACGATCACCGATGTCGGGACCACCTATAAGCTTTGCCGGAGTGAGGTCTTGCAGCGCCTGCTGCCGAAACTCGATCCGTCCATCAACCTCGAATTCAACGCGTATTTTCTCGATACCGCGCTGCGGGAGGGGCTGATGGTCATCGAATGCCCGATCACCTTCCATCCGCGGGTGGGGCTCAGCAAAGGCGGCAACACCGATAACTGGCGCGCGCTGCAAGTCGGCTGCCGCATGATCAAAGGGGTCGTGACCGGATGGTAAGCGCGTCCTATCACGACACCCGCCTGACCGAGGACGTCAAACGCGACGTCGTCTGGCAGGCGCTGTGGCGGTTTCATTTCAGCCGCATCATCGCGCCGGATGCCTGCGTGCTCGACCTCGGCTGCGGCTATGGCAATTTCATCAATCAGGTGGTGGCCCGGCGGCGCATCGCGATCGACGCCTGGCCCGGCTTTCCCCGCCACCTCGCCGCGGGGGTGGAGGCGCATGTGGGCGATGTCGCGGACCTCGATTTCCTGCCGGATGCGGGGGTTGATTTCGTTCTCGCCAGCAATCTGTTCGAGCATCTGACGCAGGCGGATTTTGCCCGCGTGCTGGCGGCGTTGCGGCCGAAACTGTCGGCGGGCGGGGTGCTGACCATTTTGCAGCCGAATTACCGCTATGCCTATCGCGAGTATTTCGACGATTACACGCATATCACGCCGTTCTCGCATATCAGCCTGGCCGATTTCCTGGGCGCGAACGGCTATGAAGTGACCGAGGTCCGGCCGCGGTTTTTGCCGTTGAGTGTCAAATCCCGGCTACCGGTCTCACCCTGGCTGATCGCGGCCTATCTGGCGTCACCGATGAAGCCTTTGGGTAAACAGATGCTTGTTTGTGCCCGGCCGATCCGTGGTTAGGCGTCGCCTGAATATAATCGCCGCGGTTGACGCGCCGTTATACGACCCCGCCATGACGGTGGTAGCCCCCTGCGCGCCCGTCATGCCGACGGAGGTCGGCATCCATGCCTTTGCCCGATTTAACCCCCGACAGGCGTGGATGCTGACCTTCGTCAGCATGACGAGGGAAGCCGGCGTCGCCAGAATAATGGCAGCGACGTTCGGTATCAGCCAGCGATCAGCATACGGGGCGGGCGCATGAACCCCCAACCCGGTATCGGCAAAACGGCCAGAACCCTGTCGCTGGGGCTGTTCGCGCTGCTGCTCGTTGGCCTGGTGCTGCATTTCGCTGTGTACCTGCGCTATGCCATCGCCGAGACGCAGTACCCGTTTGAGATCTTCGATGCCGAGGGCATCGTCTGGCAGCAGGTCCTGCTGATCCCCGGGCCGCGGATGTATGGCGATATCACCCGGTTTCCGTTCGTCGTGTTCCACTATCCGCCCTTGTTCCACCTGATCGTCCGGACGGTCGCGGCGCTGGATATCAGCCCCCTCGCCGCCGGCCGAGGCCTGTCGGTGCTATCGACGCTGGTGCTCGCGGCCACGATCGGGTCGCTGGCCTGGCAGGCGATGCAGCGGGAGGTTGGGCGTTTGCCGGGTCTGGCGGGCGGGCTGGCGGCGGGGTTGATCTTCCTGTGCTTCTCCCCGGTGGTCGCGGTGTCGCCGCTGATGCGGGTCGATATGCTGGCGACGGCTTTGAGCTTCCTCGGGTTGCGGCTGGCGCTCGGGTCGATGCGGCCGGCGCCGCGCCTGTATGGTGCGATGGCGCTGTTCGTGGCCTCGGCCTTTACCAAGCAGACCAGCATCATCGCGGCCGTGGCGGTGCTGGCGGTGCTGGTGCGGATCCGGCCCGGCCTGGCGGTGCGGGTGTTCGGGTTTGGCCTGGTGCTCGGCCTCGTGCCGCTGGGCGTGTTGAGCTGGATGACCGGCGGCGGGTTCCTCCGCCATCTGGTCTTTTACAACATGAATCGGTTCAGCCTGGAACTGCTCTTTGTGCAGCTGACCGAGCAGGCATCGCAGGTCATCTTCGTGGCGCTGGCGGCGGCGGCGCTGAGCTTGTTCTGGAAACAGCTGGCGGCGCGGCGCGGCGGGATCAGCCGGGCGGCGCTGAGCAGCGATCCGCTGCTGCAGTCCATGGCGGTGTTGAGCGTGTATCTGGTGCTGTCCACCTGCACGCTGATCAACCTGGGAAAATATGGCGGCGGGCTCAACTACTTCGTGGAATGGATGGCCATTCTGAGCGTGCTGCTCGGCATGCTGGTCGCCAGCGCCGTCGATCAGGCGGTCGCGAAAGCGCCGCGGCCCTTGCCGGGCTATACCAGCGTCACCAGCCTGTTGCTGCCGGTGCTGCTGTTGATCCAGGTCGGAGCCTCCCCCGCCTCGCTGGAATTCCGCCCGGCGGATCCGGAGGCGCCGGCGCAGTTGGAGGGCCTGGTACAGCGGATCAAAGCCGCATCCAAACCGGTGCTGTCCGACGACATGGTTCTGTTGATGATGGCCGGTAAGGATGTGCCGATGGAGCCGGCGATTTTCTCGGAACTCACGCATACCGGACAATGGGATGAGCGGCATATTCTGGAGATGATCGCGCGGCGGGATTTCGCTTTCGTCATCACCCGCGGCTACAGCCTGTTCACCCCGGCGATGGTGCGGGCGATCGATGCGGCTTATCCCGCCACCAGCGAGGTGGCGGAGCATACGCTGCATCTGCCGGCGGGGGAGTAATACCAACCCGTAAAATGAATGACGTACCGGCCATCGTTACCCGTCATGCCGACGCAGGTCGGCACCCACGCCTTTCTCCTGTCTAACGCTGCAAAGTCGTGGATGCCGACCTG
>CAIUPC010000735.1 GCA_903900905.1 uncultured Acetobacteraceae bacterium | reverse complement strand
GGCAGAGGTTCTGCGCGGGCCGGAAGAAGCGGCCGCCGATACCGAAGCGGCCGTGGCGCCGGACGCCGAAGCGCCTGCCTCAGAGCCCCCCGCGACCGACGAACCCGCGACCAACGAACCGGTGGTCGAAGCGGCCGGAAACGTCGCAGCCCCGTCTGTTGAAACCCCGGCGAGTGAAGCCAACGCCGGCGAAGTGGCAGATGTCGCGCCAGCCGAACCTGCCGCTGACGCGCCGGAACACGACGCCCCCGCCGCCGAAGCCGAGGAAGCGCCCGCCTTCGTCGAACCCGCGCCCGATCCCTTCGACGCGCCGGCCCCCTTCACCGACAGCGCCGAAGAGCATTTCGCGCCCAGCGCCGATGACGAGGCCTATGCCGACGACGACCTCGACACCAACGAGCCCGAAGGCCCGCCGCCGGAGACCGTTGGCGGCGAAGATGCGGTCGAGGAACGCTCGGAACGCCGCTCCCAGCCCCGCTTCCTACGCAACTACAAGATCCAGGAAGTCATCCATCGCCGCCAGATCCTGCTGATCCAGGTCGTCAAGGAAGAGCGCGGCACCAAGGGCGCGGCCCTGACCACCTATCTGTCGCTGGCCGGGCGCTTCTCCGTCCTGATGCCGAACTCCCCGCGTGGGGGCGGGATTTCCCGCAAGATCACCTCCGCCGCCGATCGCCGCCGGTTGAAGGAAGTGATGACCGAGCTGGACATCCCCAAGGGCATGGGGATGATCGTGCGCACCGCCGGGGCGCAGCGGCCGAAGCCGGAAATCCGGCGCGACTGCGAGTACCTGCTGCGGCTTTGGGATGATATCCGCGACCTGACCATGAAGTCGGTCGCCCCGGCGCTGATTTACGAAGAGGCGAGCCTGATCAAGCGGGCGATCCGCGACGTCTACTCCCGCGACATCGACGAAATTCTGGTGGACGGCGAAGAGGGCTGGCGCGCCGCGCATGACTTCATGCGCATGCTGATGCCAACCCACGCGAAGAAGGTGCAGCTGTGGCGCGATCCGCAGCCGCTGTTCGCGCGCGGCCAGGTCGAAGCCCAGCTCGACGCGATGCTGCAGCCGATCGTGCAGTTGCGCTCCGGCGGCTATCTGGTGATCAACCAGACGGAAGCGCTGGTTGCCATCGACGTGAACTCCGGCCGCTCCACCCGGGAGCGCAATATCGAAGAGACCGCCGTCCGCACCAACCTGGAAGCCGCCGAAGAAGCGGCGCGCCAGCTACGGTTGCGCGATCTGGCCGGGCTGATCGTCATCGACTTCATCGACATGGAGTCCAAGCGCCACAACGCGATGGTTGAGCGGCGCATGAAAGACGCCCTCAAGAACGACCGCGCCCGCATTCAGGTCGGCTCCATCAGCCATTTTGGCCTACTGGAAATGAGCCGGCAGCGGCTGCGCCCGTCTTTGGCCGAGGCCAGCTTCATCGCCTGCCCGCATTGCGGCGGCACCGGCCATGTCCGCAGCACCGAAAACGCCGCGATCCACGTCCTGCGCGCGATCGAGGAAGAGGGTGGCAAGCGCCGCGCGGCGGAGATCGTGGTCTATCTCGCGACCCCGATCGCGCTCTATCTGCTCAACCACAAGCGTGACCGCCTGCAGGAGATCGAGCACCGCTCCGGCATGCGCGTGATCATCGCCGCCGACGACACCCAGGTCGGTTCGGCCTACCGGATCGATCGCACCCGTGCCCGCGCTGAGGGCGAGTTCGTGCCGGCCCCGGCCCCCGCTGGGCTGCCGCCGCTTTCGGCCCTGTCGATGCAGGATCCGGACGAGGTGGACGACGAGATTGTCGCGGAGGACGCCGAGGAAGCAGCCCCGGCGCCGCGCGCCGAAGCAGCCCCCGCCCGCGCCGAAACCGCCGAAGAGGCCGCCGAACGCGGCCGCCGCCGCCGCCGCCGCCGCCGGCGGGGTGGCCGTCGGGAAGATGGCTCGACCATCCAGCCCGGCGATGCCGACGCCGATAGCGAACAGGGCGATGACACGGACTCCGACGCTGGTGAAGCCGTGGAAGCCGGGGCGGAACCCGCGCCTACAGATGCCGAACCGGCTGTGGTACCGGCCGAGGGGGCTGAATCCGCCGAGGCCGAACCAGTCAGCGCGGACGCCGCAACCGACACCACCGAATCCGACGAGGAGGCCAAAGGCCGCCGCCGTGGCCGCCGCGGTGGCCGGCGGAAGCGTCGCGATGGCACCGAGGGTGAACTCCCCGCGGTGGCCGAACCCGGCGCCGAACAGCCGGAGTTGCCGCCGATTTACGCGGGCCCGACTCCGGCCGATCCGTTTGGTGGACAGGCGTTCGATATTTTCGACGTGCTGGAGCAGGCGGAACAACGCGCTGCCGCCGCCGTGCTGGCTGCTGAAACCGTGCGGGAAGCCGCGCCAGTGGACGCAGTAGCGGCTGAAGTCGTGGCTGAACCGGTCGTGGTGAGCGAGCCCGCACCAGCCGATCCTGTCGCCGCGGAACCCGTTGCCGCCGTGATCGCACCGGAGCCGGTTGCGGAAACCGTGCCCGAACCGGTGATGGACGTCGCGCCGGAGCCGGTGACCGAAACACCGCCCGCGCCGGAGCCGGAACCGGCGTCTGAAGCAGTGGTGGAACCGGCTGCGCCCGAACCCGTCGTTGCCGAGCCCGTCGCGGTGGAACCGGAGCCCGTGGCGGCCCCGGAACCCGAACCCACGCCCGAACCCGTGGTCGGCCCGGCCATCCAGCCGGTCGTTATCGGCGAGGCACCGCCAGCGGAGAAAAAACGCGGATGGTGGCGGCGCTAACAGCCGCACCGTTGCAAAGGGGAGAACGCAAGAATGGCTGACGCAACCACCCTTCCCGTCCTCGACCACCAATTGGCCGAGGACGAGCTTGCCTGGATGCAGGGCGTCTACGCGGATTTCGACAAAGTCCGTGCCGCTTTCGCCGGACCGAAAGACGCGTTCAACCCCAAGGAGGCCCTGCGCGAGGTCCTCAGCCGCGCGGAATACCAGCTGCCCACGCCCATGGACCTGACTGGTCCGGGGCCGTGGCGCGGCGGCCGCAACCGGCATGGGCGCTTCGTCGCCGGGGTGTTTTTGCCGCGCGTGGAACTGCACAAACACGCCGCCAGCCGCACCGATCAATTCCCGATGTATGTGGTCGGGGAATCGGATGCCTTCTCATTGGATGACAATGGCGAGCCGGTGTTGACGCCGGTCATCGGCGGCTCCCATTTCCACAACTGCCCGGATGCGCCGCACGCATTCGTGCCGAAGGTGGGGCAGGACGTGCCCGCGGATTGGGAGATCGCGTTTATCGCGATTACCCCACGCAACCTGAAGGACGATACGCAACGCGTGTCGGATGCGGTGCGGGCGCAGTACGAGCAGGTGGTTGGACGGCAAGCCCCGCTGGGGATTTGAGGCTGGAGCGGTGTGACCGGGTCTGTGGTGGTGCGCGGGCCAGACCCGCGCATGCCGAAGGCAAAGCAACGCTGACGCGAAATTATTGAACCGGCTTCTGCCCCGCCATCACCCGCGCTTCACATCATAGAACTGCATGAAGCCGATCCGCGGGGTGCTCAGGGTCTTGCTGTAGGCAATCGGCTGATACTGCGCGCCCAGCGGGATATAGGGCACATCGATCCAGGCCTGGCGTTGCAGGTCCTCACAAATCGCCCGCCGTGCCGCCACATCAGGGGCGTCGAGCCAGGCCGCGCGCAGGGCCTCGATCTTCGGGGATGTCGGCCAGCCCGGCCAGGCGGCCTCACCATTGCCGCGCAGGCCCAGATGCCCGGCGGGGTCGAAATTATTCACCCCCGTGATGGCGGAGTAGAAGATGTTCCAGCCGCCCTCCGCCGGCGGTTTGCGGCTGTTGCGGCGCTGCACCGTCGTGCCCCAGTCGACCGAATGGAAATCGACGTTCATCCCCACTTTCCGCAGCAAATCGGCGCCCACCAGCGCCAGGCCCTGCAAGGCCGGGTAATCGGTCGCGCCGAGCATCACCACGGGTTCGTTGTTATAGCCCGCCGCTTTCAGCTCCCGCCGCACGCGGTCGAGGTCGCGCTTGCCGGTCATGACCTCCAGCCCGGCGGCATTGGCCATCGGCGTGCCGGGGCTGAAGAAGCCGACACCATCGGCCCAGAGGCTGCGATCCTCCCCCAAGGCCGCGGTTTGGAACTCCGCCTGATCGATACCCCAGAGCAAGGCGCGGCGGATCGCCGGATTATCGAAGGGCGGATACAGGTGGTTGAACCGCAGCACCGCCAGCGCCCCGCCAGGCTCCAGCTTCATCGTCGCCAGCTTCGGATTGGCCCGGACCATCGGCAGCAAATCGGCCGCGGGCTGCTGCACCCAATCGACCTCACCCGCCATCAGCGCGTTCACGGCGGTGGAGGCATCCGGAATGACCTGCCATTCCACCCGCTGGAAATGCGCCTGCTTCGGCCCGGCGGTAAAGGTCGCGGGACCATCGGCGCGCGGCACATAACCATCGAACCGCTCATAGGCGACGCGCGACCCCGAGACCCGCTCGCTCGCGATGAACCGGAACGGCCCCGAGCCCACCATTTCGGTGACCTGCTTGTTGGGGTCGGTCAGCGCCAGACGCTCCGGCATGATGCAGGGCATGGGTGAGGCGGCTTTTCCCAGCGCGTTCGGCAGCAGTGGGAAGGGTTTTTTCAGCCGGAACACGATCCGGCGATCATCGGCGGCCAGGAGTTCGTTGGTCGCGGCCATCAGGGCCTGGCCCAGCGAATCCTTGGCGCAATAGCGCCGGATCGAGGCGACGCAGTCCCGCGCCAGCACCGCCGTGCCGTCGTGGAACAGCAATCCGGGCCGCAAGGTCAGCGTCCAGCGCAGGCCATCGTCCTCGACCACGTGGCCTTCCAGCATCTGCGGCCGCATCTGATAGTCCGCGTCCATACCGTACAGCGTGTCGAACACCAGATAGCCGTGGTTGCGCACGATCACCGCCGTGGTGAAGACGGGATCGAGGATCGGGAGGTCCCCCTCCGGCACCACTTTCAGCACGTCGCGACCCTGTGCCCGGCTAACGAAAGGCGTGGCCAGCCCGGCGGCCGCTCCGGTCAGGATTTGTCGACGGCGCATCATGGGACCCTTTGTTAAACTCAGTGGAACGTGCGTCCGCCATCGACCGGCAAAGCGATGCCGGTGACAAAGGACGATTCGGTTGACGTCAGGAACAGGATGGCCGCCGCCAGTTCCTCCGGCTGCCCGGCCCGGCCGAGCGCGTACCGGCGCGTCACCCCGCGCAGGAAATCGCCGGAGGCATCGCGCAGCGTGCCGGCGGTCATCGGGGTTTCAACCGCCCCCGGACACACCACGTTCACCCGCACTTCCGGCGCCAGCTCCATCGCGATCGCCTTGGTCATCGCGATCACCCCGCCTTTCGAGGCGACATAGGCGGTGCTGCCCGGCCCCGTCGGCAGGAGCCCGACCCCCGAGCCGATATTGACGATCGTCGCACCCGTTGCCGCCCGCAGATGCGGCGCCGCCGCCTGGATGACCAGGAAGGTGCCCAGCACATTCACCGCCAGCGTGCGCGCGAACAGATCCGCGCTGGTGTCCGCCAGGCCGGCGGGGGAGAAAATGCCCGCCGCGTTGACCAGGCCATCCAACCCGCCCAAGGCCGAGACGGCCGCCGCGACCGCCGTGGCAACCGAGGCCGCATCAGAGACATCGACGGCCACCGCCACGCCCCCGACCTCCCGCGCCACCGCCTCTGCCGCCTCGGCGGAATAGTCCAGCACCGCGACCGCGGCGCCCTCATTGGCGAACAGCCGGGCGGTGGCCCGGCCGATACCGGAGGCGCCGCCGGTGATGATGATTCGACGTCCCTGCAAACGTGCCATGATTTTGCTCCCTGTGTTCAGACGAAGGGCCATCCCGCGTGAGGCACTGCCCGCCCTCCCCCGTCATACCGACGCCGGTCGGTATCCACGCCTTTGCGATGTGCAACCGCCCAAGGCGTGGATGCCGACCTACGTCGGCATGACGGGGTCGGGCTTCGATGCCACGATTGACGGCGTGCCTGCCGGACATCCCCTGCCGGCCCCCCGCCCACCGTCACCCTCCAACCCCCGCAATCGCCGTCAGACCGGCTTCCAGGACCGGTCGACCTCGACATCGATCAGCGTCGGGCCGTCATGGCGCAGGGCCGCCTTCATCAGGTCCTGGACCTCCGACAGCGTCGTCGCCTTATGCGCCGTCAGCCCCAGCCCTCGGGCGACACTGACGAAATCCACCCGCGGGCGGTCGAGCTCCATCCCGACATAATTATCGGCCTGGGCCGCGAGGCCCTTCATCGCATTGGTGCGCTGCTTGAGGATCCGGTACGAGTAGTTGTTGATGATGACGAACACCATCTGCAGGTTCTCGCGCGCCGCCGTCCACAGGCCCTGGATCGTGTACATCGCCGAACCATCGCCGATCAGCGCCACCACCGGGCGATCCGGCAGCGCCAGCTTGGCCCCGATCGCGGCGGGCAGGCCCCAGCCGATACCGCCGCCGCGCATGCCGAAGAAGCTCTGCGGGTCATCGCTTTTCAGGAACCGGCGCAGGCCGTTGCCGGACGACACCGTCTCATCGATCACCACCGCATTGGCCGGCAGCATGCGCCCGATCGCCTGCATCAGCGGCAGCGGGTGGATCGGGTGGCGTTCGGACAACGCCTCCGCCATCGCGTTCAGCTTGGCGAGGGAGGAAATGCCCTCCGTCCGCACATGCGCCAGCCGGGTCACGGCGCGCTGCGCTTCAACGGCCGAACGCGCCTTGATGATCCCCGCCGTCAGCTCCGGCAGCGTGGACTTCGGTTCGCCCAGGATCGCCACTTTGGCCGGGTAATTCTTCCCCAGCTCCCACGCATCCGTATCGATATGGATGATCGGCATGCCTTCCGGCATCGCCTCCACCTCATCCGGCAGCGACAGCGTGAACAAATCCGCCCCGACCGACAGCAGCATGTCGTGCTGCATCAGCATGCCGCGAATGGCCGGCGGCAGCCGCACCAGCGCGCCGCGATAAAGCGGGTGCGAGGACGGGAACATCGTCCGCGTCGCCATGCCCTCATCGTAAACCGGCGCACCCAGCGCTTCCGCCAAAGCGACCAGCTCATCAAGGGCATTGCCCTGCGGCACCGCATCGCCGGCGATGATGACCGGGCTGTTAGCCTTGGCCAAAAGAGCCGCCGCCTGCGCGATGGCGCTGGAGTCGCCGCGAATGCCGCTGGCAACACGCGTGGGTTGTCCGAGGTCCAGATCCTCACTGGCGGTCAGGATATCGCCGGGCAGCGACAGGAACACCGGCCCCATCGGCGGGGCGAGCGCGGTCTTGGCGGCGCGATGAATGGCGCGCGGCAGGTCGGACAATTGCCGCACCTCCTCCGACCATTTCACGAAGGGCCGGGCGATCACCGGCAGATCGGCCCAGAGCAAAGGCTCGGTGAAATTGAACCGCTGCTCGTGCTGGCCGGCGGTCACCAGGATCGGGGCACCGGCCTGCTGCGCGTCGTAGAGCATGCCCATCGCATTTCCGAGGCCCGGCGCGGCATGAAGATTAACAACTGACAGGTGCCCCGAGGCCTGCGCATACCCGTCAGCCATGCCCATTGCGGGGGCCTCCTGCAACGCCAGCACATAGCGGAGCTCCTGTTCCGCCGCGAATGCGTCCATGAGGGGCAATTCGGTGGTGCCGGGGTTGCCGAAAACGATTTTTACGCCTTCCTGCTTGAAAAGTTCGAGCAGTGCGGTCTTTCCTGCCATGACGGCCATGGTTAATTTCCCTCCGAAGCGACCCGTCACCCGCTACTAGGCTAGACGGCGTGAGGCAAGCAGACCATCCGTATCAACAGGAGTCCACGTATGCCGAGACCATCCCGCCGCGCCGTCATTGGCGGCCTGACCCTGGCACCCTTGGCCATGCCGGCTCTGGTGCGTGCGCAAAGCACCTCGAAACCGATCAAGATCGGCCTGCTGAGCGATATGGGTGGGCCCTATAAGGACGTCGGCGGTCCCGGCAACCGCGTCTCCACCGAGCTGGCGATCGAAGATTTCGGTGGCAGCGTCCTCGACCGCCCGATCGAAATCGTTCAGGGCGATATCCAGAACAAGGCCGATATCGCCAGCGCGCTGGCGAAGGAATGGATCGATACCGCGGGTGTCGACGTGCTCGCCGATGGCGCCGCCAGCTCCTCCGGCCTCGCGGTGCAGCAGGTCTGCCGGGAGAAGAAGCGCATTTATCTGATTACCGGCCCGGCGACGTCGGACATGACCGGCAAGCAGTGTTCGCCTTACGGCATCCACTTCTCCTACGACACCTTCGCGCTGTCGCATGGCACCGGCACGGCGCTGACCAAAGCGGGCGGGAATTCCTGGTATTTCGTCACCGCCGATTACGCGTTTGGTTATGCGCTGGAGCGGGATTCGATGGCCGCGGTGCGGGCCGCCGGCGGCACGATCCGCGGCGCTGTTCGTGCCCCACTGGGCACGTCCGACTTCTCGTCTTATCTGGTGCAGGC
>CAIUPC010000734.1 GCA_903900905.1 uncultured Acetobacteraceae bacterium | reverse complement strand
CCGGACAAGCCCTACCGAATTCACAGAGCACGGAAACGAAGATTTGGCAGGTGGAGACAATGGTATTTTTTCCCCGTCATGGCCCGGCTTGTCCGGGCCAACCCCGCCCGCACCCTGCCGCGATAGGTGGCCCGGACAAGCCGGGCCATGACGATTGAGGCAGGATCGCACTCATTCGTTCCCGCGATGTGTGAACACGGTAGGGACAAGCCGGGCCATGACGGGGAGAAAATACTGTTGTCCACACCTGGCAAATTTTCGTTTCCGCGATGTGTGAACGCGGTCGGGCGTGACCCGCGCACCGCCATCGGCACCGCCCGTGATCAAGACCTGACGGCTTTCGGCGACAGACTGTGTGGAGGTGCTCGGGTCAAGCCCGAGCATGACGAAAGTGCGGCAGCGCTGGCGACAAATCATTAAACCGGACAGCAGTGGCTCGCGCCGGGGGTGACGTGCTTACCGATCCGTCAGCCGCAGTTCGATCCGGCGATCTTTGGCATAAGCGTCGGGCGTGTCGCCGGGGCCGAAGGGCTGGTATTCGCCGAAGCCGGTCGCGGCCAGGTGCTCCGGCGCGACACCGAAGGCCACCAGCAGCTTGACCACGATAATGGCGCGGGCCGCTGATAGTTCCCAGTTTGAGGCGAAGGCCCCGCCCTTCAGCGGTTGCGGATCGGTGTGCCCGTCCACGCGCAACAGCCAGGGCATGTCGGGCGGGATGGTCTTCGCGATATCCTTGATACTCGCCGCCAGCTCCGCCATCTGGCTAATCCCCGTCGGCGTCAGATCGGCGCTCCCCACCGGGAACAGCACTTCACTCTGAAAAACGAACCGATCGCCCACCACCTGAATGCCGGGGCGGGAGGCAAGCAGCTTGCGCAGCCGGCCGAAGAATTCGCTGCGATAGTTTTCAAGGTCCTCGACCTTCTTCACCAGCGCCGCGTTCAGGCGCTGGCCGAGATTGGTGATCTCGACGTCTTTGCTTTTGGCGCTCTGCTCCGCGAGACCCAGCGCCGCCTGCACCGCCGCGAATTGCGCCTTCAACTCGGCCACCTGCCGGTTCAGCAGAGCAATCTCGGCGCGGGCGCTGTCGCCGAGGTTCTTTTCGCTATCGAGCAGCGCCTGAGTCGCGGCGCGCCGTTCCTGCTCGGTCATGGTGGCGGCGGCGGCGTCCCGGGCTTTCTGCTCCAACTCCAGGCGCAACGCCTCCAACGCCTTGGTCTGCTGCTCCAGCCGCGCCAGATCAGCCAGCCGGGCGGCGATGGTTTCTTTGTCGGCGCGCACGGTGCGATCGAGCTCGGTGACCTGTGCCGTCAGACGGGTGCGGTCGCCGGTGAGCGCGTCGCGCTCCGTAATGATGGCCCGCAGCTGCGATTCCAACTGCGCGACGGAGCCTTGCAGGGTGGCGGTGCGGTCTTTCTCCAGGGAGAAGGCGTTGGACAGCAGAGCCAGCTCGTCGCGCACCTTCGCCAGCGTCTCGGTCCGGCCGGCCAGGGTCGCGGTCAGGAAGGCCTGGGCCAGCACGAAGACCAGCAGCACGAAGATGATCACCATCAGCAGCGTGGACAGGGCGTCCACATAGCCGGGCCAGGCATCGAGCCCGTTGCCGCCGTTGCGCCGGGTGCGCATGGCCATCGCCTAGGCCTGGCGCCTGGGTTCGGCCAGGCCGGCGACCGTCCTGGTCAGAACGCGAAGATCGTTGCGCAGCTCCGCGGTACTCGCGGCGCGCCCCTGTTCAGCCTCCATCAGCAGGCGTTGCAGGGTGTTCTCGATATTGCGCAGATGAGCATGGCCGATATCGTCGCCGCCCTGCATATCGCCGAGCCGTTGCAACGCCGGGCCCAGCGCGGTTTGGGTCTCGGCGATGCGCAGCATCAGCTGCTGGCTGGTGCGCATGGTATCGGCCAGCAGGCTGAGCCGCTCGTTCAGCGTCAGCAGCGCGTGGTTGGCCTGCACCCGTCCTTCCTCGCCACGGGTCAGGATGCGCTGCAGGCCTTCCATGTTCTCGGCCGTCTGCTCCAGCAGTGCCTGCACATAGACGGGGATGGAGGCATCCCCTTCCGACAGCGCGCCGGAGGCGAGCCGCGTCAGGCCGGCGAGCCATTCCTCCAGCTCGTTAAAGAACCGGTTCTGGGCCTGGCCGGCGGTCAGATCGAGGAAGCCGAGCACCAACGCGCCCGACAGGCCGAACAGGCTGGCGGAGAAGGCGGTGCCCATGCCCGCGAGCGGCCGCACCAGACCGGTCTTCAACTGCTCGAACAGCAGTGTCAGGTCGCCCGACCCCGCGCTCATGTTGCCGATAACGTCGGACACGGCGCCGATGGTCTTCAGCAGGCCCCAGAACGTGCCCAGCAGGCCCAGGAAGATCAGGAGACCGGTCATGTAGCGCGACAGTTCCCGCCCCTCGTCCAGACGCGAGGAGATGCCATCCAGCAAGCTCCGCATCGCCCCGGCGGACAGCGTCAGACGGCGTGGCTCACCGCTGCCGTGGTCATCGCGGGTTGCCAGCATATTCGCCATCGGGGCGAGCAGGCGCGGCGTGCCAACGGAGGCGATTTCGTCGTGGTTGTTTTGGTAGGTGTCGAGCCAGGTGACCTCGGTCGTCAGGCGGAAGACCTGGATCAGGTTCCACAGGATCCCGAATGCCATGACCCCCAGGATCAGCCCGTTCAGCGGCGGGTTGCTGTAGAAAATCGGCAGCAGCGCGTCGCTCATCATCGCTGCCAGGGCGCCGGCGCCGCCGAGGAAGATCACCATCCGGATGAGGAAACTGGTCGGACGCGTCATGGCCGGCTGCCCCCTGCATTACCACCGAGTACATTAATATCCACCCGGTCGGCCGGCCCATCGCCGGCCTGGGAGCCCAGCGCGCGCACGAAAATGCGGCTGGAGGGCACCCCGTTGCCGAGCAGCGCGCCCCGGACCGCCAAAGCCCGCGACAATGACAACCGCCGCGGCGTGGAAGGGTCGTTCCCGGATCCGTTGGCATAGGCCAGGACGTTGTAGCTGATCATCTCGGTCACCGGGGCGGAGGCCACCAGCGCCTTGATCGCCGCCGCCGCCTCTGGCGTCAGATCGGTTTGCTCGGCGCTGAAGGGCAGGCGGATGTTCGCCACCGCTGGCGTGGCGGCCGGTTTGGGGGCGGGCGTGGCCACGGGCGGTGGCGGCGCTGTTTCCACCTGCGCAGAGGGATTGGAGGGTGGCGGGTTGGGGGCCGGGGTGGCGGAAACCGGTGGTGGAGCGGCTGTGGGCGCCTCGGCTTTTGGCGCGATGCCTGGCGCCGTTGGCAGTGTGACCTTCGGGCGCGGTGCCGGCGGTGGTGCGGGCCGCGGCACCGGCCGCGGTGCTGCTGTGGCAGGCAGCCGATCGAGGGCGTTGAGATCGACCGTCACCTGAGCGGCCACGGGTTGAATGCAAAGGGGCAACGCGGCGAGAAGCAGGGCGATTTTGCGCATGGCGCAGCCTATCCTACAGTCAGGGGCCGCGACAATCGCGCGTGTGTCCGGGCCGTGGAAATCGGGTGAAACCGACCGTGCCCGGCTCACGTCATCCGCCGTACTCTCCTCAGCGTCATCCCCGGGCTTGTCCCGGGGACCAAGGTCTCCGCCATTGCCGCGATTGGTCCCCGGGACAAGCCCGGGGATGACGTGAGGAGAGCCTGGCGGATG
>CAIUPC010000733.1 GCA_903900905.1 uncultured Acetobacteraceae bacterium | reverse complement strand
GCATGGTGGGCCTGATGTGCCTGCAACGATCGGCAACCGGCGGGCTCAGCCGAATCGTCAGCAGCCTGGCGATCCACAACGAAATCCTGGCCACGCGGCCGGATCTTCTGGCACCGCTGTATGAGGGTTATTATTACGCGATCGCCGAAGCCCGGTTTTCCGCCAATCCGGTCACGGATTTCAAGATCCCACTGTTTTGCTGCATCGATGGCATCGTCAGCTGCGGCTATTCGCGCAGCTTCATCGACCAGGCCGCGAAGCTGCGCGGGGAGGCATTGCCCGCGCGCCTGCGGGAAGCGCTGGACTATTTCGACGCCGTGTCCGAACGCGACGACATGCGTATCGAATTCCTGCTGGAGCCCGGCCAGATGCTGCTCTGGCATAATTTCCAGATGCTGCATGCCCGCGGCGGCTATCAGGACTCGCCGGAACACACCCGGCATCTGCTGCGCCTTTGGCTCCGGATTGAGAACGACCGCCCGATCTGCGACGAAATCCTGCAACGCGCGAAAATCTACGAACGCATCTACCGGGAGAAAGCCGGCCGCGTGCCGGAAAGCGCGCTGGCCTGATCGTCAACCACACGACCGCTGCCTGCCCTCACGGCAGGCAGCGCCCGAGGGGGTACCAGAATTACCGGGCCTGGGAACGGTTCCGAAGCGCGCCGATACCCAGCAGACCGAGACCAAGGATCGCCAGGGACCGCGGCTCCGGCACTTCGGTGGAATTGTAAAATGCTCCACCTTGTGCGGTATCAAGCATCTGGCTGAAAACACTGGTTCCGTCACTGAACTGGTACACGCCCAGGCCACTATCCGGCACCAGCGCCGCGTAGATCGCACCCGGGTCGAGCTGCGACAGCACATGCGAGATGCCGTTCCCGCCAAACAGGCTCATATCCGCGAAGCCGAACGTGTCCAGCGTGTGCCCCATCAACATGGGATTGAGCAGCGGCATGGACCCGAAATTCGCCAGCAACAGGATATCGTAGCCGGGGATGGCATTCTGAAACCCCATCGGCCCCATCCCGGTCGGCATCAGATCCAGGAACGCGGTGGTGCCAGCGGGGTGGTTCTGCACCAGCGCGGCGAGGACGGGATCGTCTGTCAGGAGGTTGGATGGCAGCAGCCCATAGGCCCCGGCGCCACCCAGGAGCGACTGATTGCCGCGCGCATCCGGCGCGATCAGCGGCGTGAAACCGCCGGCATAGGGATTGAACGCCATTGGCGCCAGGGCCGGCGCATCGACGACCGTCGTGTTGCTGGCCGAGGGGTTGTAGAAGACGCCGCCAGGGGTGCTGACCCCCACGACTGTGCGCCCATTGGCGCCAGGCGAAGCGCCACCGCCACCCGATGTATCCGTGCCGCCGCCAAACAGGCCGAAATACGAGGTCGCGGAAATCAGCACCGTGCCGCCCGCGCCGCCGCCACCCGAACCACCAGTGCCGCCGGACCCGCCAGCGCCGCCGGCCGAACCATTACCGCCGATGCCCGCCACACCGCCGTTGTAAGTGGGAATGGCCCCCGGGGTCCCACTTTGCCCGGCGGCACCGGCCTGACCAGGCAGCCCGGCCGAACCCTGCGCCACTATTTCGCCAGCGGCGAAGACCCGTCCCGCGGCGTGAATCGCGATCGCCCCGCCGCCATTGCCACCAGCGCCACCCACGCCGCCATTGCCACCGACCCCGCCGGTGCCGCCCTGGCCTCCGGAACTCCCAAAGGTCGTGACGAAGATGCTCGCCGAGCTGCCGCCGCCGCCACCGCCGCCACCGGCCCCGGAGGCCCCGCCACCGCCCGCGCCGCCGTTGCCACCCGCGCCACCACCCGCACCGCCGTCAAGCAGCGCCGGATTGGAGGGCGCATTGTTGCCGCCGGCACCCTGGAAGCCGGCGTTGCCGGTTGTGCCGTTTCCGCCTGGCAGAGGCGCGCTCTGACCAGGCAACCCTGTGCCAAAGAGGCCCGATCCAGCGCCGCCATTCCCCCCGCTTGTGGGCATTCCGCCAATGCCGCCAGCGCCACCGACGCCGCCAGCCCCACCGCTGCCCGGACTGTTCAGGCTGGCCTGCCCGCTATTGCCGGTTGATCCCGTGGAGGCGGAGGCGCCGTAACTCCCACCCGCGCCCGGCGCCCCATTCCCACCATTCAGAAAGATGCCGCCCGTCCCTCCTATCGCCCCACCAGGCGCGACACCGCCGGAGCCGCCCAGATCAGCGATACTGGGGAAGGCAACGTGCCCGCCACCGCCGCCGCCGGGCCCGGCAGAAAAGGTACCCGCGCTGACGTCAATTTTGGCATTAAGGCCGATGTTCACATTGTTGCCGACAATGAGATCAAGCGGGCGGCTGCCGAACGCGGTCAGAAGGTCGCCCCCAAACAAGCCCCCGTTCAACGTCAGATCGCCCTGCACGATGAATTGGCGCGACCCGTCGGCAGGATTAATCCCGCCGGAGAGCACATTGACCCCCTGGATCGCCGTGGATGCCATTCCGTTAATGTAAAATATTCCCGTATCCGTGTTGAACGCGATCGTATCGGACGCCCGGGCCACCGGGGCCAGCGCGGTACCGCCGATCAAAGCGGCGAAGAGGCCGGTTCGGAACGAAATTCGATTTGTTCTCGGTGCATGACCAGCGGCGAGGCCGGAGAAGAATATGGCCATCTGCATTGTGCCTTTCCAGTTTGGCGCATGCCGCCAATCGGACATGTCCCGGCACAAGACCTAACTGATCCTTGTATCATGCGTGTGTTGCCAGCCGGGAATATTGTATCGCCTGTATCGTCTCGGCCCGCCCGGCATCCAGTTCACTATCGGACTGGTCCGCCATGTTTTCGGCCCGGCGATCTGTCAATCCGGCAGGGCCTGGGCGCAGGGCAATCAGGAGAAGCCGGCCATGCCCTCCTCCCGTCATCCGCGGTACCCCGGTCATCCGCGGCCCACACCCCCCCCCCGTCATCCCCGGGCTTGTCCCGGGGACCAAGGTTTCCGCAAGTGCCGCG
>CAIUPC010000732.1 GCA_903900905.1 uncultured Acetobacteraceae bacterium | reverse complement strand
GCGAATTACCTGGCCGGCCGCGACATTCCCGAAGCGGAGATCGAAGAGGCGGATACCGTCGGCGATGGCGCGCGGGATGGCGCGCCGCTGCTGCCGATGGAATTGCCGGCCGAGGCCTCCCCCCGGGCGCGGCGGCGGGCGTTGCGGGTGGTCGCGCGGGGGTAGTTTGCCGGTTGCGGTGCGGGTGGTTCGCGTCCGCGCTGGAGGGGGCCGGTTTGGTGTGCGGCTCACGGCGTAAGGGGTTTTGCGGCGCGGTTTGTGTGGGCGTTGCGCGGGGGGCTGTACCGGTTTGGCCGGGGGGCGGGGTCGGCCCGCGCTCACCGCGTATGGGGTTTTCCGCCACGATTTGACTGGACGTTTCGCGGGGGGGGGTCGCGCGGTGGGGCCGGCGGCCGGCCGCGGGGTCGGCCCGCTCTCACGGCGTATGGGGTTTTCCGGCGTGATTTGAGCGGGCGTTGCGCGGGGGGCTCGCGCGGTGCGGCCGGCGGCGGGGTCGGTCCGTGCTCACGGCGTAATGGGTATTCCGACGTGATTTGAGCGGGCGTCGCGAATGGGGCCTGCACGGTGTAGCCCGAGGCCGGCGGTGGGGTCGGCTTGCGCTCACGGCGTATGGGATTTTCCACCAGAGGTATCAATTTTGACCCGCAGACGGTGCCAGAGATCGTCATACCGACGCAGGTCGGTATCCACGCCTCGCGTGCTCTCAACGAGACAAGCCAAGGATTCCCATCGGCCCCGGCACAACGGGGCATCGGGGTCACCGTTTGAGCGAGGATCTCGCAGTGGCCCCCCCCATCGGGGCAGGATGCGCGCCCCGCCCTCACGGTGCAGGGGTTTTGTCGCGGCATCCGGGTTTGGTGGCCCGGCGGTCGGGGCGGTCGGTTGGGTGGGGCCTCGGCGGGTCATGGGCCTTTGGTACGGGAACCCGCGGTTCGCGCCAATCGTAAAGCGGGGCGCGCAGCCCCCTCCCCCGGCGGTTTCCCGTGGGGCATCCATTGCGGGCAACAACCAACGGCGTAAGCTCATCGGCAACCAAGGGAGGACCCATCCATGATCGACATGCACGCCCACTGGAAGCCCGCCGAAGTCGCCGATGCCCTGCGCGCCCGGGACCGGGAGCCGCGGGTGCTGGTCCGCCCAGACGGGGTCGAGGTGCTCAAGACCCGCATGGGCGAGGAACCCCTGGCCGAGGCCTTCGACGACGTCGATTTCCACATCCAGCGCATGGACCGCCAAGGCGTCTCGGTCAGCGTGCTATCGCTGCTGGGGTCGTTCTGCTGGATCGAGGCGCAGCCGCTCGCGGTCTCCGGCCCCCTCTGCCGCCAGGTCAATGATCGGCTGTCGGCGATCTGCGCAGAGAATCCCGGCCGCTTCGCCGCCTTCGCCGCCCTGCCGCTGACCGATATCGACGCCGCGGCGGCGGAGCTGGAGCGGGCGATGGCACTGCCGGGCATGATGGGGGCGCAGCTGCCGGGGAATCTGTTCCTGACCCGCGCCGATGCCGAAGCGGCGCGGCCTCTGCTGGCGGTGGCTGATCGGCTGAAGGCGGTGCTGTTCATCCATCATGGGCCGCGGCCGGGGGATGCGTTCCCCAAGGTCGGGGGCGAGACGGATAATGCGCGCCGGCGCAATGGCACGCTGGATATGCAGGCGAGCCTGTCGTCGGTGATGGTGACTTTGTGCCTGACGGACCTGCTGGCGGAGTACCCGGAGGCGACGGTGGTGGTGCATAACCTCGGGGGGAATATTCCTTACGAGGTGGAGCGGATGGATCACCGGTGCCTGCTGGATACGCCGCGGGAGGAGCTGCCCTCCGCCCGGTTCCGCAAGGCGCGGGTGTTCGTGGATTGCAATTCCTTCGGGCCGCGGGCGATTGAGGCGGCGGTGGCGGTTTATGGGGCGGACCGGATCGTGTGCGGCACGGATGGGAGCGCGTTTGGGGTGGATTGGACGCGGAACGCGCTGGAGGAGGCCCGGATTGGGGCGGATGAGCGGGAGATGATTTTGGTGGGAAATGCGGCTGGGATGTTGGGGCGGGTTTTGGGTGGGGTGGCGGGGTGATGCTGCTCCCCCACGGAAACATTGACTTTGGCGGGGCTTTTCCCAGGTAATGGGGGTTGTAAGGATGCCGCCGATGCCCAACCCCCGTTCCGTTTGCCGCGCCGAAGTGATCTCCGACCGCTCGGTCATGGGTGGGGAGCCGGTTGTGCGTGGCACCCGCATCCCGGCGGCGACCATCGCGGCCTATCTGGCCGCGGGGCATACGGATCGGGAGATTTTCGAGGATTACCCGAGCCTGCCGGTCGGTGGGATTGAGGCTGTTCGGGCCTGGAGCGGATTGGCGGTAGCCGAGCTCGATTGATCTCGGCGTGGATAGGCTGCTGATTGATGAGTGTCTGAGCCAGGGTCTGTTGGCCGTGGCCAAGGCGCGCGGGCTTCACGCTGATCACGTTGTGTGGCTGGGAAAGAGCGGTATGCAGGACTGGAACCTGGT
>CAIUPC010000731.1 GCA_903900905.1 uncultured Acetobacteraceae bacterium | reverse complement strand
CAACCCGGAATTCAAGGCCAAGGCGGAGGATGTGGCGTTTTTCGCAGGGCAGTAATACCGGCCCGGGTTGACATTGACTCGCCGGCAGCGCCCCAACGCCGTCATGCCGACGGAGGTCGGCATCCACGACTTTGCAGCGTTACACAGGAGAAAGGCGTGGATGCCGACCTGCGTCGGCATGACGGAGGTGGGGCGCGGACGACGGGGCATGATCAGGGCCGATGACGTCACTGCCCCCGCGGGTCCAGCGCATCGCGCAGCCCGTCGCCGACAAGGTTGAACGACAGCACGCACAGGAAGATCGCGAGGCCCGGGAAGATCGCCAGCCAGGGCGCCTGGCTTAGAAAGCGGTGCGCCGCGTTCAGCATTGAGCCCCAGGATGGATCGGGCGGCTGCTGACCAAGGCCCAGGAATGACAGCGACGCCTCGGCGATGATGGCCGCGGCGATCGCCAGCGTGCCCTGCACCAGCACCGGCGGCACGATGTTGGGCAGGATGTGCCGCACCGCGACCTTGAACGGCGTGGTGCCGACGGTGCGGGCGGCGTCGATGAAGTCGAGTGCCGCGACCTCCAACGTGGCCGCGCGGGCGACGCGCATGAAGCGCGGCGCGGTGCTGACGCCGATGGCAATCATCGCATTCGTCAGATTGGGGCCGAGGAAGGCCGCCAGCGCGATCGCCAGGATCAGGAACGGGCAGGCCAGAATCGCATCCGTTAGCCGGCTGAGCAGCGCATCCGTCCAGCCGCCGGCGAATCCCGCCAGCACGCCCACAGGCACGCCGATCCCTCCGGCGATCAGCACGGAGATCACGCCGGCGAGCATGCTGGCCCGGGCGCCGTAAATGACGCGGGAGAAGACATCCCGCCCGTTTTCATCCGTGCCCATCCAATGCGCCATCGATGGCGCCTTGCGGATGGCGGACCAGGAGGTGGCGATGGGATCATAGGGTGCGACCAGCGGGGCGAAGATCGCGCCGAGCACGAACAGCAGGATCACCGCGAGTCCCATAACCGCGATGGGGCGGCGCAGGAAGCGGCGGGCGACGAGGATTGCGGGGTGGCGGGCGCTCATGATGGGGGGGCTGGGTGTTGCAGCTGTGATCGCGCCGCACGCAGCGCCCCCGCCGTCATGCCGACGACGGTCGGCATCCACGCCTTCGATGGTCCTGAAGGTGAAATTCGTGGATGCCGACCTCCGTCGGCATGACGGGAAACGGTCAGCGCGGCGACAACTGGAGCCGCCGCTTGTTCGCCTCCGGGGGCTGTCCAAAAACTCATGACCGCCGCAGCCTCGGGTTGATCACCACGTACAACAGGTCCGCCGCGAGATTGAGCATCACGAACAAAAACGCCGTCACCAGCACCACACCCTGCACTACCGGAAAATCCCGGTTGAACACGGCATCGACCGTCATCTTGCCGAAGCCGGGGATGCTGAACACCTGTTCGGTCAGCACCGCGCCCGACAGCAGCGCCCCCAGCTCCAGCGCGCCCAGGGTCACCACTGGCATCAGCGCGTTGCGCAGCGCGTGCCGTGTCAGGACGTGCCAGTTGGACAGGCCCTTGGCGCGGGCGGTGCGGATATAATCCTGATCCAGCGCGCTCAGCATCGCGCTGCGGGTGTGGCGCATCAGGACCGCGGCAATGGCGTTGCCCAGCACGAAGGCGGGCATGATGGTGGTCGCCAGCGACTGATGCCAGTCCTCACTCAACGGCACGAAGCCGGAGGGCGGCAGCCAGCCGAGGTTCACCGAGAACAGCAGGATCATCATGATCCCCAGCCAGAAATTCGGGGTCGATAACCCTGCCAGGCCCACCGCATTGGCCACATAATCCCAGAACCGGTTGCGGTACACCGCCGCCACGATCCCGGTCGGCACCCCGATCAGCACGGCGATCACGAAGGCCATGCCGCCCAATTGCAGCGTCACCGGCAGCTTCTGCATCACCAGGGCCACCACCGGTTGGCGGATGTGCCAGGAAAACCCGAGGTCACCGTGCAGCACTCGCCCAATCCAATGGAAATATTGGGCGATGAGGGGCTGGTCGAGCCAGAGTTCGGCCCGGATCTGGGCCAGGACCCGGGGATCGCCGCGCTCCTCCCCCGCCAGGACCAAAGCGGGATCGCCGGGCATCAGCTGTTGCAGGCAGAAGACCAGCACCGACACCAGCAGCATGGTGGGCACGATCTGGGCGATGCGGCCGGCGATGTTGGATTTCATGGGGCGGGTGCTACTTCCCCATCTCCAGCCCTTGCAGCCGGATCAGCCCGTCCGGCACCGGCCGGAAGCCGGTCAGCTTCGCCGAATGGCCGACGATATTGACCGGGGCATAGAGATACAGCAGCGGCAGGTCCTTCCGCTCCTGCTGCCAGAGCTGCGCGTACAGCGCGCGGCGTTCGGCGATGTCGGAGGTCTGGCGCGCCTGATCCAGCGCCTCATCGACCGCGGGATTGGAATAATGCCCGTCATTCTGGCCGGCGCCGGTATGCATGAACGCATACAGGTTCCCGTCGGGGTCGGAGCGGCCGGACCAGCCGATCTGATAGGCCTCGAAATTGCCTTGCGCGGCGGCGGTCAATGATGAGGCGAATTCGATCAGGTTGATCTTCAGGTCGAACCCGGCCTCTTTGACCATCGCCTGCATGACCTCGGCCAGCTGCGCCTGATCGGGCTGGTTGGGCACGTTGATCGTCACGGTGATAGGGGTTTTGATGCCGGATTGCGCGATCAGCGCCTTGGCGCGCGCCAGATCGCGCCCGGGCGGTGGCAGTTCCGGCACGTAGTAGGGCGAGGCCGGGGAGACTCCCTGCGCGGTCGGGGTGAACATGCCGTTGAACACGACGTCAATCAGGGCCTTGCGATCGATTGCCGCTTCGAACGCCTGGCGCAGCAAGGCGTTCTGGCCGATTGGGGATTTTGCCCGCTCCCCATTGGCGAGGTTGAAGGTGATCCCGAGATAGCCAAGGCCGGGTGAGCTCACGATCCGCAATTTGGCATCGCCCTTCACCGTCGCCACGTCGGTGGGCAGGATATATTCGGCCAGATCGATCGAGCCGGTGCGCAGATTGGCGACGGTGACCGCCGGATCGGTCATCGGCTGGTAGATCACCTTGTCGAAATGGATCTTCGCCGCGTCCCAGTAGCCGGGGAAACGGGTCAGCACGATGCGGTCCTGCGCCACGCGCTCGCTGAACATGAAAGGGCCGGAGCAGATCGGGCGCTGGCCGAAATCCTTGCCCGCGGCCTCCGTCGCTTTCGGCGGCAGGATCATGCCGGCGCGGTCGGATAATTGCGCCAGCAAGGGGGAGGACGGGGCTTTCAGCACCAGCCGGACGGTCATGGGATCAATGATCTCCACCCGGTCGACGCTGCTGAGTTCGGCGCGGCGGAAACTGCCTTGCAGCGTCATATGGCGTTCGAGCGAGTATTTGACCGCCGTGGCGTCCAGCAGTTCTCCATTATGAAACGTCACCCCCTGCCGCAAATGCAGCACCAGCGTTTTCGGATCGGCCCATTCGTAGCTGGTGGCGAGCTGCGGCACGATCTCCAGCTTGTCGTTGATGTCGAACAGCTTGTCGCAGAGGCCGGCGAAGACGATGCGCCCGACATAGGTGCGGGTCAGGGTGGGATCCAGCACGTCGGTGTCCTGGCGCAGCGCGATGCGCAGGGTTTGCGCCTGGGCAGCGGTGGCGACAGCGAGAAGGGCAGCGGTGGTCAGAAGAAAGCGGCGCATCAAAAGACTCCTGGCGTGCGGCATTGAGTGTGGGCGGGCCGTTGGACCCGGCGCAAGCGGCATTATCGAATGGTTCCGCGATCTTGCTCGATTGCCGCGTTGATGACAGTGCGATCGAACACGCCGCAGGGACTGTCGGCGCCGGGCAGGAAGCGGCGGAAGACGGCGAAGCGCTCCTGGCTGATGGCGTGGAGGCGCCGCAGCTCCCGCAGCGGGTCGGGATGATCGTCGGCGCGAATATCGAGGTCGGGGTAGGGATCGCGGGTCGCGACTTTCAGCGCCGCGGATTGCTTGCCGCGCTTGTCGCCGCCAGCGGCTTCGCCGGCTTCCAGGGCGGTGAGCAACCGTTCGGCCATGCTGCCGGTGGCGGCGGTGAAGGCGGCCATTGTGTGCTCAACCACGGCGGGGCCCGCCAGCATGTTGCCGGCGACGGAGACATCGACGCCGCGCACGCTGCCGCACCAGCTGACGCAGCCACGGCCGGTGAAGGCGGCGATGCGGCCGCTGGCGTCGAGGATATGGAGCTGGCGGTGTTCGTGCCCGGCGTCGCCGGCGGTCAGGGCCTGGATGACGTCCTCGGGCGCTTCCCCGGCCCGCAGGCGGGGCATGCCGTGGATGGCGTACATCGGGTTGATCAGGGCCTGGGTGGCCATGGCGGCGACGGTGCCCTCGACATGGATGGCCAGGGCGCCGACGGCGAAGAAGCGGGTGGCGACGGCGGCGCCGAGCGTGCCGGTGGCGGGGTCACGGGCCAGGATGGACCAGGTCATGGGCGACTTTCCTTGGTGGTCTCACGTTGCATGGGGTGTTGTGGCTGGCCTGGGCGGTGGTTCGAGCGGGGTGATCGCATTTGGATTGACGAGCGCCACAGTTGAACCCTCAGCGTCATCCCCGGACTTGTTCCGGGGACCAAGGTTTCCGCCACTGCCTCGATTGGTCCCCGGGACAAGCCCGGGGATTGTAT
>CAIUPC010000730.1 GCA_903900905.1 uncultured Acetobacteraceae bacterium | reverse complement strand
GCGCGCCAGGTTGCGCCGGCATCGTCGCTGCGGAAAACAGAGACCGGGGCACCGCCGATATAAAGCCGGTTGGGTTCGGCTGGATGCACCAGGATCGACCAGGCCTGCACGCCGGGGAACGGGAAGTTCATCCGCGCCCAATGTTCGCCATGATCGGTGCTGACGAACGGCCCGGTTTTGGTGCCGAGATAGACCGTGCCTGGCACCGTCGGATGCACGGTGATGGCATGCACATCGGTATCCGGCGGCAGGCCCTCCGTCAGCTTCACCCACGGACCACCCTCGGTCGATCGGCGGAATACGCCGCCCTCGGAGCCCTCGGTGATCCAGGCGGTGCCGGCATAGATATAGGTTGGTGCGCTGGTCATGATGTTTCCTCCGTGTTTGCAGTGACGGTAGGGCCAATGCCGGCTGGCCCGCAAATGGCGCGCGGATTGACGCGGCCGGCGCGGGGCCGCACGGTGGCTCCCTATCGCAAAACCAACACAAATGGGGTCGTCATGTCCGCCAATGTCACTAATCTGAGGGAACCCAAGCACGGCTATTCGGCCGAGGAATGGGAGGCCCGTCTGGACCTCGCCGCTGCTTATCGCCTCGGTGCCCGTTTTGGCTGGCACGATATGCTCGGCAACCATTTCTCGCTGCGCGTGCCGGGCACGACGGATCAGTATCTGCTGAATCCGCTCGGTCTGTTTTTTGAGGAAATCACCGCGTCGTCGCTGGTGAAGATGGACACCAAGGGCAATATGCTCAGCGACAGCCCGCATGGCATCAACAAAGCCGGCGAAGTGATTCACGGCGCGATCCTGGCGGCGCGGCCGGATGTGAATTCGGTGATGCATTTGCACTCTGCCGTTGGCGCCGGGGTGTCGGCGCAAAAGGATGGGCTGCTGCCGCTGTCGCAGAACGCGCTGATCCTGATGGATCGGGTGCGTTATCACGATTACGAAGGCCCGGCCGATGACGATGATGAGCGCCGGCGTCTGGTGCGCGATATCGGCGATGGCAGCATCCTGTTCCTGCGCAATCACGGCACCCTGACCGCGGGTCGCAGCATGGGGGAAACGTTCGTGCTGCTCGGCCGGGTGGAGCGGGCCTGTGAGATTCAGATCGCGGCGCAGGCCGGTTCGGCGCTGCATATGCCCAGCCAGGATGCGATCGATCGCACCCGGGCGATTGGTGCGAAGATGTATGGCGATAACAGCCGATCACCGCGGGCGGCGCTGGAATGGGCGGCGTTCCGGCGGAAGCTGGATCGGGAGGATCCGGGTTACGCGGCTTGATGTGAATGGGGGGGCAGCTCCGGCCTCGGCCGGAGTGACCGTATATGGCGTTTTGCCACCAAAGACCGTCATCCTCGGGCTGGTCCCGAGGATCGCCAGCGGCACGTTCCTCGATATTATACCCATTCATTCAATGCCATTGCGGGCGGCGATCCTCGGGACAAGCCCGAGGATGAGTGCGTTCGTGAGGACGCTTTGTCAGCACGGTGCGAGTCCGTGTGCGGGTTGGTCGCAGCCCGGTAATTGAAAGTAACTGCGACATCGCGAGATGTGGTGGAGAGCAACTGGAGATGAAGCAGCAGTCCGTAGGC
>CAIUPC010000729.1 GCA_903900905.1 uncultured Acetobacteraceae bacterium | reverse complement strand
TCGCGCGCCAAGATGGCGGTGATCAGCCGTGATTCCTCCATCGATCCCGTCGGCGCCTGCGTCGGTATGCGCGGCTCACGCGTGCAGGCGGTCGTGCAGGAATTGCAGGGCGAGAAGATCGACATCATTCCCTGGTCTCCGCAGGCCGCCACCTTCGTGGTGAACGCGCTGGCGCCGGCGGAAGTGACCAAGGTCGTGCTCGATGAAGAAGCCGGCCGCGTCGAAGTGGTGGTGCCTGACGAGCAGCTGTCGCTGGCCATCGGCCGGCGCGGTCAGAATGTGCGTCTGGCCTCGCAGCTGACGCGCTGGGACATCGATATTCTGACGGAGGCTGAGGAAAGCGAGCGCCGGCAGGAAGAGTTCCGCCGCCGCTCCGGCCTGTTCGTCGAAGCGCTGGACGTGGATGATGTGATCGCAGCGCTGCTGGTGACCGAGGGTTTCAATACCGTCGAGGAACTGGCGTACACGCCGATCGAGGAAGTGGCGGCGATTGAGGGTTTTGACGAGTCGGTGGCGGAAGAGCTGATCCGTCGCGCCGAGGGCTTCCTGGCGCAGCGCGACACTGAACTCGCCGAGAAGCGCGTTGCTCTGGGCGTGACCGACGATGTCGCCGCCTTCGAGATTTTCACGGCTGCCATGTTGGTGCAGCTGGGTGAGAAGGGCGTGAAGACGCTCGACGATCTCGCGGATTTGGCGGGCGATGAACTGGTGGAAATCGTTGGCGCGGACCATATGGATGAAGAGACCGCGAATGACGTGATCATGGCGGCGCGCGCGCACTGGTTCGATGATGAAGAACCGGCGGCCGAGGCCGAGGTCACTGAGGAGACAAGCCACGACTGATCTCGATCTTCCCGAAGCGGACGCGTTGGACGACGAACCGGAGATCGGCCCTCTGCGCCGGTGTGTGCTGAGCCGCGAGCGGTTGCCGAAAGAACGGATGATCCGTTTTGTCGTCGGGCCGGACCGGGTTTTGGTGCCCGACCTCGCCGCAAAGCTGCCCGGCAGGGGAATATGGTTGAGCGCGACGGGGGATGTGTTAGAACCCGCTCGCGCACCGGCTGACGGTCATCGGCAATTGGTGCGTGCGTTTGCCAGGGCCGCGCGCGGTCCGGTTTCCGTTCCCCCCGATCTCCCTGCCGTATTGTCCGAGACATTGGTCCGGCGTATCGGCGAATTGCTCGGGCTTGCCCGCCGCGCCGGTCAGGCGATGGCCGGGTTTGAAAAGGCCCGGGAATGGATACGAGCCGATAAGGTGCGGCTGGTATTGCAGGCGTCGGACGGGAGTGAGGCGGAACGGGCACGGTTTGTGTCTGGTCTCTCTCCCGATGTTCCGGTGTTCGACCCTTTGCCAGGCGCGGCGATGGGGCGGATATTTGGACGAGATTTCGTGGTGCATGTCGCGATCGCACCCGGAAAATTGGGCGAGTCGCTCGCGATTGAAGCGAGGCGGCTGGCCGGATTGAGATATGGGGCGATCGCGGTCGCCGGGCGGGCAACCGCTGAAGTCGATGTAGAAGTGGGTGCCAACGGATAACATGAGCGAAGGCAACGATCAGGAAGGCGGTAAAGGCAGGCTCTCTCTGCGTCCCTCGGGACAGCTGGGATTGGGCCGCACCGTCGACGCGGGTTCCGTGCGGCAAAGTTTCAGCCACGGGCGCTCGAAAGTCGTGCAAGTGGAGGTGCGCAAGAAGCGTGCGCCGCTGCCGAACCCGGCCGCCGCCGCAGGCGCGCCGCCCCCCAGGCCGATGGGTGCACCTCCGGCGCCCCGCGGCCCCGGCCCCGCCGCGCGTCCCGCCCCAGGGGCTGGCCGCGCACTGACGGAGTCGGAACTCGCCGCCCGCCAGAAAGCGGTGCAGGAACAGCAAAAGGAAGCCGCGCGGCGCGAAGCCGAGCGGCGCGAGCAGGAGAAAATCTCCATCCTGTCGCAGGCGGAAGAGAACCGCCGGCGTGAGGAGGAAGCGCGCAATGCGGCCGAAGAGGACGCCAAGCGCCAGCGCGAAGACGAAGAGCGCGCCCGGATCGAGGCGGAAGCCAAGCGCGTCGCGGATGCGAAAGCAGCGGCGGCCGCTGTTGCCGCCGCGGCGGCGGGACGCTCTGTTGAAGAAGAACCGGAACCGGCCCCCGCTCCGGCGGTGACGGCGCGCGCTCCGGCTGGGGCCCAACCGGTCCGTCCGGCGGCGCCTGCTCCGGCTGCTGCCGCTACGGCGGCCAAGAAGCCGGCCGCACCGGGTACGCCGTCTGCTGCCGATGCGGCGAATGAGACGCTGCGGCTGCGTCCGGGTGTCCGGGCGGAAGAAGACGATGACCGCGCGGTTCGCCGTCCTGGCCCGGGGGGCGTTCCCGCCCGCCGTCCGCCGGTTGTGGCGCCGAAGAAGGGCGTCGACGATCGCCGCCGTGCCGGCCGCATCGACGTGCAGGCCGCGATCGAGGGTGATGACGACATCAAGTCGCGCTCGTTGGCCTCGGTTCGCCGTCAGCGCGAACGCGAACGCCGTCAGGCCGAACTGGAACGGCTGCGCGCTGATCAGGTTAAGGTGGTGCGCGATGTCGTGCTGCCGGATTCGATCACGGTGCAGGAACTGGCCAATCGTATGGCGGCCCGGACTCCGGACGTCATCAAGGCGCTGATGCGCATGGGCGTGATGGCGACCATCACGCAGTCGCTGGATGCCGACACCGCCGAACTGGTGGTCGAGGAATTCGGTCACCGTGCCCGCCGCGTATCGGAAAACGACGTCGAAACCGGCCTGGCTGGCGCGGAAGACATCGATTCCGATCTGCAGACGCGTCCGCCGGTTGTCACGATCATGGGCCATGTCGATCACGGCAAGACCTCACTGCTCGACGCGCTGCGCTCCACCGATGTGGCGGGCGGCGAAGCGGGTGGGATCACGCAGCATATCGGCGCCTATCAGGTCGAAACCGCTGCCGGCAATCGCATCACCTTCATCGACACGCCGGGCCATGAGGCGTTTACCGCCATGCGGTCCCGCGGCGCCTCCGTCACCGATATCGTGGTGCTGGTGGTCGCGTCCGATGACGGTGTGATGCCGCAGACGATCGAGGCCATCAAACACGCCCAGGCGGCGAATGCGCCGCTGATTATCGCCATCAACAAGATGGACAAGCACGACGCGAACCCGGCGCGGGTGCGGCAGGAACTGCTGCAATACGATGTCGTGGTCGAAGAGATGGGTGGCGAAACCCAGGATGTGGAGGTCTCCGCGCTCAAGCGCACCGGCCTCGACAAGCTGGAAGAAGCCATCATGCTGCAGGCGGAACTGCTCGATCTGCGGGCCAATCCGGATCGAGGCGCCGAGGGTTCGGTGATCGAAAGCCGGCTGGATCGCGGACGCGGCCCGGTGGCGACGATCCTCGTGCAAAAGGGCACGTTGAACCAGGGCGAGATCGTGGTGGCTGGCGGCGAGTGGGGCCGCGTGCGCGCCATGCTCGACGACAAGGGCCGCAATCTGAAGGTGGCGGGCCCGTCAATGCCGGTGGAAATCCTCGGCCTCAGCGGTGTGCCCAGCGCGGGCGAGCCGTTCGTGGTGGTGGAAAACGAGAGCCGGGCGCGGGAAATCACCGAGTTCCGCAATCGTCGCCAACGCGACCGGACGGCTGGCGCCAATACGCTGGCGCGCGGCACGCTGGACCAGATGCTGGCCCGCATTCAGGCGGGTGAGCAGAAAGAAGTCGCGATCATCATCAAGGCCGATGTGCAGGGCAGCAGTGAGGCCATTCAGGCCACGGTGCTGAAACTGGCGCATGAGGAAGTGCGGGTGCGGGTGCTGCTGGCCTCGGTCGGGCAGATCACCGAAAGCGACGTCCAGCTGGCCAAGGCTTCGTCGGCCGTGATCGTGGCGTTCAATGTGCGTGCGACCTCGCAAGCCCGTGAAATGGCGCAGCGGGACGGCGTGGACATCCGCTACTTCTCGATCATTTACGATGTGTCCGACGACGTCGAGAAAATGGTCCGTGGTAAAGTGGCGCCGAAGGCCCGCGAGAAGTTCCTGGGCTACGCGGAAATCCGCCAGGTGTTCAACATCACCAAGACCGGCAAGGTCGCGGGCTGCATGATCACCGAAGGCCTCGTGAAACGCGGCACCGGCGTGCGGCTGCTGCGCGACAACGTGGTCATCCATGCCGGGGAACTCACCCAGCTCAAGCGCTTCAAGGACGATGTCCGTGAAGTGGCGCGCGGGTATGAGTGCGGCTTGTCCTTCGCCAACTTCCAGGATCTGCAAGTCGGCGACGTGGTCGAGTGCTTCGAAGTGGAGATGGTTCCGGGTTGAAGAAGCCAGCCGCCGGGCCCACCCAACGGCAATTGCGCGTGGCGGAGGAAATCCGCCACGTGCTCTCCGGGGTGTTTGGCCGCCACGAATTCCGCGACCCCGAACTGGCCGCCGCGGAAATCACCGTTACCGAAGTGCGCATCGGGCCGGACCTGAAACGGGCGACCGCGTTCATCGCCCGGCTGGGGCGGTCGGATGTGTCGAATTTGCTTCCAGGATTGAAGCGGGCGACCCCGTATTTGCGCGGGCAGATGGCCAAGGCCATGAAGCTGCGCATTGTCCCCGATCTGTCGTTCCAGCCGGATACCGCGCTGGATTATGCGATGGAAATCAACAAGCTGATGCGCAATCCCGAAGTCGCGCGGGATTTGGTGAAGCCGGTTGCGGACGAAGACGAGGACGAGGCGGTTTAGAGCGTGATCGTTTGAAGTGGAATCACCCGAAAACGTGAATCACGCGACAAAACAAAGAGCTAGACCATGATCGAACACGTACGTCGATCCAACCTCAAACGATCATGGTCTAGCGCGCTGGCGAGCTGCGCGTAAACCGCCACGCCTTCTAACGCCGCATCTTCGCTTCGTCGCGGAGCGCCTCGATCTG
>CAIUPC010000728.1 GCA_903900905.1 uncultured Acetobacteraceae bacterium | reverse complement strand
GGTTTCGGCTGGTGCCGCGATGGGTCCCCGGGACAAGCCCGGGGATGACGGTTTTGGGTTCCATCGTCCTCCCCCCGGCCTCCCCTCTGAGGGGGCGGATTTTTAACCGGAGCCCCCATGCTCGATCCCGAAATCCTTCTGTCCCAGCTGGCGAGCGGTCTCGTCCTTGGGGGGCTTTACGTCCTCATCGCCATCGGCCTGTCGATCATCTTCGGCCTGCTGGGCATCGTGAATTTCGCGCATGGGGTGTTTTTCACGCTCGGCGCCTATTTCGCGCTGACACTCTATCAATACTTCGGCTGGCCCGCCGTCATCCTGTCGCCGATTGCCGTCGGCGCCATCGGCATGATCGCCGAGCGGCTGCTGATCCAGCGGCTGTACGACAAGGAACCGCTGGTCTCCCTGATCGTCACCTTCGCCTTGGCGCTGTTGATCGAGGCCTCGGTGCGGCTGCTCTGGGGCGGTATCGGCCAGCCCTTCAGCCCGCCGCCCTTCCTGTCCGGCATCTTCATCTGGGGCCCGGTGCTGATCACCAAATACCGTGCCGCCGTGTTCGGCACGACCGTGGTGGTGCTGGTCGCGCTCTGGCTGTTCCTCGAACACACGCCTTTCGGCCGCATCCTGCGCGCTGGTTCCCGCGACCCGGAGATGGTGGGCCTGCTCGGCATCAATCTGCCGAAGGTGCTGACCTGGGTCTTCGGGCTCGGCTGCGCCATCTCCGGCATCGCCGGGGTGCTGGCCGCCCCGCTCTGGACCATCACGCCTGCCATGGCGACCAACGCGATCATGCCCGCCTTCGTCGTGGTGGCGATTGGCGGCCTCGGCTCCTTCGCCGGCGCCGTGATCGCCGGGCTGCTGGTCGGCGTTGTCATCGCGATGACCATCCAGTTCTGGCCGGAAGCCTCCGGCGCGATGATGTATCTGTTCATGGCTTCGATGCTGCTGCTCCGGCCCCGCGGGTTGCTCGGTGAGCGGTGGGAGCGTTTCGAATGAGCCCGATGTTGCGTCACCCCGTCTTCGTGACGGTCATGGTCCTGCTGGCCCTGACCGCACTGTCCGCCGCAATCGGCGCGCCCATCGGCCTGATCACCCAGATCGCGATCTACACGCTGTACGGCGCGGGCGTGTGCTTGCTGGTCAGCTACACCGGGCTGGTGCCTTTTGGCGCCTCGGTCTTCTTCGGTTGCGCCAGCTATGCGGTGGCCTTCGCCATGTTGCGCGGCGCGGGGAACGAGATCGTGGCGCTGGTCTTCGGGGTCGTGTTCTCCCTGATCCTCGCCGCCATCATCGCCGCCATCATTCTGCGCCGGCGCGGCCTGTATTTCTCCCTCCTGACCCTGGCCTTTTCGCAGATCGCGTTTGAGATCGCGTATAAATGGACCGACGTGACCGGGGGTGAGAACGGCGTGCAGGGCGTGCCCCGGCCGATGCTGGCCAGCCCCTGGACCTTCCACTTCTTCACCATCGCCACCGTGGCCGTAGCGCTGTGGCTGCTCTGGCGCATCGCGCATTCGCCGTTCGGCCGCACGCTTCAGGCCCTGCGCGACAACGAACAGCGGGTGCAAAGCCTCGGCTACGACACGTTCCGGCTGAAGTTCGTCGCCTTCGTGCTGATGGGCGGCTTCGTCGGCTATGCCGGTAGCCTGCTGTCGCTGATGCTCAAGGGTGCTTACGCCGACAATCTGAGCTGGCAGCATGCCGGTGACTCGCTGCTGATGGCGGTGTTGGGCGGCGTGCATCACTTCCTCGGCCCGCTCTGGGGCGCGATCGCCTTCATCCTGTTGGAGGATCGCCTGTCCGCGATCACCGAAGGCTGGTGGCTGATCTTCGCCCCGATCGTGATCCTGTTCGCACTGGCCTCGCCCGAAGGCATTCAGGGCCTGGTTTTCCGCCTGCGCGGACGGGAGGACTGGACCCTGACGCGTGGCGGCATCCCACCGCGCCCGGCCGTTATCGCACCGTTCCACGGCGGCGGCGCGACGCTCGATCCGGCCAAGCCCATCCTGACCGTGACGGGGCTGCATAAGCGGTTCGGATCGCTGGTGGTGGCAACGGATATCAGCCTCGAGGTCTATCCTTACCAGCTGCACAGCTTCATCGGCCCGAACGGCGCCGGTAAGACCACGTTCTTCAACATGATGACCGGCATTCTGCAGCCAAACGCCGGCAAGATCGTGTTCGACGGGCACGACATCACCACCATGCCGGTGCACAAGCGCATCCGGTTGGGGCTGTCCCGCTCGTTTCAGATCCTGAGTGTGTTCCGCAACCTGACGGCGTTCGAGAACGTGCGGGTCGCGGTGCAGGCCAAGGACGCGCGCAGCCACGGCCTCTGGCGCGATGCCTATGATTACGACGACCTGAATGCCCGTACCTGGTCGCTGCTGGCCGCCGTGGGCCTGCAGGATCGCGCCGCGGAGCCCTGCCAGAACCTGGCGCATGGCGAACAGCGGCTGCTGGAGATCGCGATCTCGCTCGCGACCGGCGCCAAAATGCTCCTCCTCGACGAGCCCCTCGCCGGACTCGCCGAAGCCGATCGGCAGGTGGTGGGCGCGTTGATCCGGGAGCTGGCGAATAGCCATGCGGTGCTGCTGATCGAGCATGACATCGACCGCGTGCTGGCGCTGTCCGATCGCATCACCGTGCTGCATCAGGGGCGCCTGATCGCCGATGGCAAACCGGCCGAGGTCGCCCGGAATCCGGACGTGATCACCGCCTATCTGGGTGCGGACCGGATCATCACCCCGCCCTCCCCCAGCGATGCGGAAGCGCGGGCGCATGCGATGACAAAACCGGTGCTGACGATCGATAGGCTTCGCGCCGGCTATGCCGGTAGCGTGGTGCTGGAAGACCTGTCCCTCATCGTCCATGAGGGTGAGGCCGTGGCTCTGCTCGGCCGCAATGGGGTGGGCAAGACCACCACGCTGCGGGCGATCACCGGGACGGTGCGCTCGACCTCCGGCACCATGGTGCTGAACGGGCAGGACATCACGGGTGCCAAGAGCTACGAGATCAACCAGCGCGGCATTTCGCTGGTGCCGGAAGGGCGGCGGCTGTTCCCCAACCTGACCGTGATCGACAACCTGAAGATCGCCATGCGGCCCGGCGGCATGTCGCTTGAGGATGTCTACGGCTTGTTCCCCAAGCTGAAGATCCTGCAGAAGTCGAAGGCCGAAAGCCTGTCCGGCGGCGAGCGCCAGATGCTGGCCATCGCCCGCGCGCTGGTGGTGCCGGCGAAGCTGATCCTGCTGGACGAGCCGTTCGAAGGCCTGGCCCCCACCATCGTCAAAGAGGTGATGGACGCCCTGGCCCGCCTGCGCGGCAAAGTGGCGATGGTGATCGTCGAACATCATGCCGAAACCGTGCTGCCGCTGGTGGACCGCGCCTATGTTTTGGTAAACGGGCAGGTCGCATTCGAAGGCAGCGCCAAAGCATTAGAGGAAGACCCGGCGTTGCAGGCCCGGCTGCTGGGGGTGGTGCACGCGGAAGCCGCCTGACGGAGACCCGCGGTTACCGGCGCTTAAGCAGCACGGCTCCCAGGGGTATCGCATATGGCAGATTTCCGCCAAAAACCGTCATCCTCGGGCTTGTCCCGAGGATCTCCAGCCGCACGGGCATCAGTATTTTACTAATAAAATCAACGGCAGTGCCGCGGGCGATCCTCGGGACAAGCCCGAGGATGACGGTTTTTACGGGGGTGCCGCTCCTCCGTAAGCCATATGCGATCACCCTGGGTTGGGGCACGG
>CAIUPC010000727.1 GCA_903900905.1 uncultured Acetobacteraceae bacterium | reverse complement strand
GACCGCGGCATCGAGCCGGGTAAGCCGGAAACGCTGCTCGGTAAGAAAATCGGCTTCACCGCCGGCACGGATGAATTCTACATGAAGCAGTGGTTCCGGCGGGAGAAGCTGGACATCACCAAAATGACCCTGGTCAGCGTCCTGGTCGAGGATATGCCGGTGTCGCTGTCGCAAGGCCTGGTCGATGCGACCGTCCCGTGGGAGCCGTACGGCTCCCAGACCAACCGCGAACTCGGTGCCAATGCCGCGGTCCTGAGCCGGGGTGAAGCCGGCCTGATCTCCGACAATGTCGGCGTCGTCGTGCGCGAAGACTGGGTCAAGGATCATTACGATATCGCCGAGAAATTCGCCACCGGCATCGCCATGGCCGCCAAATTCGTGCGCGAAAATCCGAAAGAAACCGCGGAAATCGTCAGCCGCTATCTCGATGGGCTCAACCAGGCCGATGCGATCGAGGGCCTGAAGCACATGTCCTGGGATCCCCGCGTGTCTGTCTGCACGATTGAGGGCAGCATCCGCAGCGGCAACGGCCTCGCCAAAACCGGCCAGATCAAGATGGACCGGCTGTTCGTCAAAGCCGATTTCTACGACCTGACCGTGCTTGATCGGGTCATCGCCAAACACCCCGAGCTGTTCGCCGGCCTCCCGGCGCTGCCCACCAAGGTCGAAGACTGCAAAGGCGCGTTGCCCGAATGAGCGCGGATAAAATCGTCGTCTCCGGCTTTCGGCACTATTTTCAGAGCGAAAGCGGACCGGTTCAGGCCACGGGCGTCATCGACGTGACCATCCGGGAAGGGGAGGTCGTCACCCTCGTCGGCCCCTCCGGCTGCGGCAAGACGACGTTGCTGAAAGCCATTGCCGGCTTCATCAACCCCAGTGAGGGCCAGATCCTCTGCGACGGCAATCAGGTGCGCGGCCCTGGGCGGGAGCGTGGGGTGGTGTTTCAGGAGCTCGCTATCCTCCCCTGGCGGACGGTGCGGCGGAACATTGCCCATGGCCTGGAAATCGCCCGCGTCCCGAAACCCGAGCGGGATCGCACCGTTGATCGGCTGATTGGCCTGATGGGTCTGGTGGGGTTTGAGGATCGTTATCCCCACGAACTCTCCGGCGGGATGCGCCAGCGCGTGGCCGTGGCTCGTACTTGGGCAGCCGATCCGGCGGTGATTTTGATGGATGAGCCCTTCGCGGCGGTGGATGCGATGACGCGGTTGACGTTGCAGGAGGAACTCGGCGGCCTCTGTGCCACCACGCATAAGACGGTGTTCTTCATCACCCATAGCGTGGAGGAGGCAGTGTTCCTCGGCGACCGCGTGCTGGTGATGACGAAACGGCCAGGGACCATCAAGGCGGTGCTGGACGTGCCCCGCCATGGCAAAGGCGGCCGTGACTGGGACAGCTTCACTGGCGATCCGGAAATGCGCGCGATCAGCGAGCAGGTGATGCATCTGGTCCATGCGGAGCGGGTGTAATGGGGATGGTGTATGCGCGAGCGGCATGGGGGCATGACACACGTGCCGTATCCCCCCGTCATGCCGACGCAGGTCGGCATCCACGCCTTTGGGCCGGCCACGCCGTTCAGGCG
>CAIUPC010000726.1 GCA_903900905.1 uncultured Acetobacteraceae bacterium | reverse complement strand
CCGGACGCGTTGGCGGATCTGACCACCGCCAACTTCCGGCGGCTGTTCCGGAAGGCCGCATGAAGATCACGCTCCTCGGCACCGGAGCCTCCGCGGGCGTGCCAATGATCGGCGGCGCGGACGGCAGCGGGGACTGGGGGGCGTGCGATCCGGCCGAGCCGAAGAACCGGCGCACGCGTTCAAGCATCGTCGTTGAAAGTGCGATTGGTCAAAGGCTTCTGGTTGATGCCTCACCTGATTTGCGCAATCAGATCATCGACTGCCGGATCACCGGCATCGACGCCGTGATGTTCACCCATGCCCACGCCGACCATATCGCCGGGATTGACGATATCCGGATTCTGAACCGGATCGCCAACCGGCCGCTGGATGCCTACGCCACGCAGCGCACCCTGGATGAGATCACCCGGCGTTTTGCCTATGCCTTTAAGCCCTGGCAACCGCCCGGGTTCTACCGGCCCGTGCTGGTGGGCACGCCAGCCGAGGCCGGTTCGGTGGTCCGGGCGGCCGGGCTGGAGGTGCGGTTGTTCAGCCAGGATCACGGCAAGCTGGAAACGCTGGGCCTTCGCATTGGCGGGTTTGGATATTCGACCGATGTGGTCGCCTTGGATGACGCCGCCTTTGCCGCGCTGCATGGCGTCGATACCTGGGTGGTTGATTGCTTTCTGCGCGACGAGCCGCATTGGACCCACGCCCACCTGGCCCGTGTTCTGGAATGGGTCGCGCGGCTGCGGCCGCGGCGGACGGTGCTGACCCATATGGGCACGAGTATGGACTGGGCCTGGATGCGGGCGCATTTGCCGGCAGGTGTCGAGGCCGGGTTTGATGGGATGGTGCTGGCGGTGTGATACGCCATGGCACAGGTCAGTTAACATAATATTCCTTCTGCGACTTTTTGTCGTGCGGCCCAATCACATCCTCGCGCGCCAACCGCGTGCGCCTCTTCTCTCCTGGAATGCCCGCGCGAACCCGGCTAAATAAAACCGACCGAATAGAAGTGCCTGTCCAAGTGCAAAGCCACAGACAATCCCGGGGAGCCGACCCATGCCTTCGATCGACACAATCGTTCAGGATATCAACAGTGGCACCATTGTCGGTGTCGGGGCCAAGCCACCGCCGAATATCGCTAACTCGACCACATCGGTCATCTCCGCTCCGCATAAAATCAAATATTTCAGCGAGTTGATGAAGGCTACGATCAGCCCGACCAACCGCCTTGCCTGTGACCCGGCGCAAGGACTGGATTTTAACGGCAACTACCTGCACTACGCGGACGGCTTCTCGACCATCGCCAATATGGACGTTAACCGGCGCCTGGTGGTCAGCGGCAACTTCAGCGGCTGTATGTACAAGATCTTCGACGCCGGTCAGGGCGCCTTCAAATGCGCCCATATCGCCCGGCCCGGCGGCGCCAATTCCGACTCCCTGGTGCAATTGATCGATATCTATGCCGGCCAGTATGGCTGGACGCCCATCCGCTCGATCCCCACGGTGGGCTTGATCGGCACCAATGGCTGCAAGGAGGTCATTGTCCTCTCCCGGCTCATCACCAACAAGCGCATCGAAACCGCCCGGCTGCAGGTCAACAATCAGGGCCTGATCGTGGCTAAGGACGTGTGGGCCGACGATCTCTGACGAAGGCGCGACCGGCGCCCCCACCTTGCCCAAAGGGTGCGTATCGCCTATCGGAATCCAATGTCCGCACCCTCCCCCGAAGCTGAATTGCGCCGCCTGATCGATATCATGGCGGCTTTGCGCGATCCCGCGACTGGCTGTCCGTGGGACAAGCTGCAAACCTTTGAGACCATCGCCCCCTATACGATCGAGGAAGCGTATGAGGTCGCGGATGCCATCGCCAAACAGGATCTGACCGCGCTCCCTGACGAGCTCGGGGACCTGTTGTTTCAGGTCGTCTACCACGCCCGCATGGCCGAGGAAGCCGGCCATTTCGCCTTCGCTGACGTGGCGAAAGCCATATCGGACAAGATGATACGCCGCCATCCTCATGTCTTCGGCGATGCCGCCGCGCGCGACGCCGCCGCCCAGACCGCAGCGTGGGAAGCACAGAAATCCGCCGAACGCGCCGCCCGCCAGGAAACCGGTACCCTCGCCGGGGTGCCCATCGCCCTGCCCGCTTTAACCCGCGCCGCCAAGATCACCAACCGCGCCGCCCGGGTCGGCTTTGACTGGCCCAATGCCGAGGCGGTGCTGGACAAGCTCGACGAGGAAGTCGCGGAACTCAAAGCCGAATTGGCCGGCGCGGACCCGGCACGGCTGATGGACGAGGTCGGTGACATGCTGTTCGTGCTGGCCAATCTGGCCCGCAAGCTGCATCTTGACCCCGAGGCATGTCTGCGCCATGCCAATGATAAATTCTCCCGCCGTTTCAATGCGATGGAGCAGTCCTTTGAAGCCCTGGGCAGAGGCATGAAAGGTCTCTCGCTCAACGAGATGGAAGCCGGCTGGCAGGCGGTCAAAGCGTCCGAGCGCGCCGGGTGAGCGAACCGGAATGGCTGATCCGTAATCGCGCCAACTGGGATGAACGGGTCCCGATCCATCTCGCCTCGCGCGCGATGTATGATCAGAGCCGGTTGCGGGCCGGCACGGCCAGGCTGCGGCCGATCGACATGGCGGTGCTGGGGCCGGTCGAAGGTCAGAAAATACTGCATCTTCAATGCCATTTTGGCATGGACACGCTGACTCTGGCGCAAAATGGGGCGCTGGCCACGGGTGTCGATTTCTCGGCACCCGCGATCGCGGCGGCGGAAAGCCTCGCGGATGAACTGGGGCTGCGGGACAAAACCCGGTTCGTGGTCTCCGACGTTTATCAGGCAGCAACCGTAGCTGGGCTGGCGCCGGCCAGTTTCGACCGGGTTTTCGTCTCCTGGGGCGCGCTGTGCTGGCTGCCGGACATGGCGGGCTGGGCCAAGGTGGTGGCGCATTTCCTCAAACCCGGCGGCTGGCTGGCCCTGGCGGAGGCGCATCCCGCCGCCTATGTCTTTGATTCCAGAACAAAGACCCAGGACGGCATGCCAGGCTGGTTCGCGCCCTATCTGGGCCGGGAACCGATGATCGAAGACCGGGAGGATGACTACGCCGACGCCTCGGCGCGTCTTAAGGCCACGCGCACCCATGAATGGCTGCACCCGCTGAGCGACATTCTGATGGGCCTGGTCAATGCAGGCCTGCGGATTGATCAGTTCCATGAGCACGATGTCATTCCCTGGCCGATGTTCGACTGCCTTCAACCCACTGGGGACGCCCTTTACCGCTGGCCCGGCAAGCCCTGGCTGCCGCTGGCCTTCTCCCTCCGCGCAACCAAACCGGCCTGATCTCGACGCCCTGCCTTTTCCGTGCGAAGCTCCGTCTAACCCCATGGAGTTGCACAAAATGACCGCAGGCCCCCTCGCCCGATTCAAGGTGATCGATCTGACCCGCGTGCGCGCCGGCCCCACCGCGGTGCGCCAGCTGGCCGATTGGGGCGCCGATGTCATCAAGATCGAATCCCCCGAAGGCGACGCCGGCCTCGGCGGGGAACGGCATGGCCCGGACTTCCAGAACCTGCACCGCAACAAGCGCAGCCTGACGCTGAACCTGAAAGCGCCGGAGGGTCTGGATATCCTCAAACGCCTGGTCGCGCAGTCCGACGTGGTGGTGGAGAACTACCGGCCGGACGTGAAGTTCCGCCTCGGCGTGGATTATGAGAGCCTGAAGGCGATCAATCCGCGTCTGGTCTATGCCAGCATCTCCGGCTTCGGCCAGGACGGGCCCTATCGTGATCGCCCGGGCTTCGATCAGATCGCCCAGGGCATGGGCGGGTTGATGTCGATTACCGGCCTGCCCGGCCAGGGGCCGGTCCGTGTCGGCATTCCTGTAGCCGATTTGACGGCCGGGATTTTCGCGGCCATGGGGATCCTGGTGGCGCTGCTGGAGCGAGAGGAATCGGGTCTCGGCCAATGGGTGACGTCCTCCTTGCTGGGTGCGCAGATCGCGATGCTGGATTTCCAGGCGGCGCGCTGGACCATCGGGCGCGAAGTGCCGGAGCAGGCGGGCAATAACCACCCGACCAGCATCCCGACCGGGGTGTTTCAGACCGCCGACGGCTATATCAACATCGCCGCTGCGGGGAATGACATCTACCGCCGCTGCTGCGACGCGCTGGGGCGCCCGGACCTGGCCACCAATCCGCTTTATGCGACCGGCAAGGCCCGTTCGGACAACCGCGACGCGCTGAACGCCGAGATCGAGGCGATCACCAAGGGCCGCACCTCGGCCGACTGGATCGAAGCTTTGAACAAGGCCGGCGTGCCGTCGGGCCCGATCTACAAGATGAACGAGGTCTTCGACGACCCGCAGGTGAAGCACCTGGGGATCACCCGCAGCGTGGCCCATAAGGTACTGGGCGACGTGGAGGTTATCGGCCAGGCGATCGAGCTCAGCCGCACGCCCTGGTCGGTGCGCAGCGCCACCCCGGAAGCCGGCGAGCATACCGACGCGGTCCTGGCCGAACTGGGCTTTGGCGCGGACGATATCGCCGCGCTGCGGGCCAAGAAGGTCGTTTAGCAGCGGGTTGATTGCCGGTGGGACCGCCGTAGATCTGAATCCCGCGACAAAACAAGCGCTTAAAGCGGGATGACGACGTCTGTCACGGGTCAACCGGCCGTGATGGACGCGCCAGATATCGCGGCGGGTCCGCGCGTTAGCAGGCCGCGGTGCCGTCCAGATGCGCCGCCAGTTTTGCCTTGGCGGCGGCGATCGCGGCCTCGAGTTCCGCGTCGCTCATTTTCGCGGGATCGCGGGTGAGGTCGAGCGGCCGGCCGTCAGCGCGGCCTGGTTTCTCACGGCGTATGGGGTGTTGCGCGGGTTTTAACGCGAGGACGGGCTCGGGCTGCGCGGGGACCTCGATCTCCGGCGGCGGCGGCAGGGACTCGGCCGGGCGTTCCTGCGCCTTGGCCAAATGGCGCAGCGTGGTGTTCATCGCGCGATTGAGGGTGGCGTGGATGCGATGCAGGCGGGTGTGCTCCGGTTGGTCCTCGGCCGCCATGGCCAAAGCGAGGCAATCGAGGGCCGCATGGTGCGCGGCGATGAACTGGGCGGCGAGCATTTGTTCGATCGGGTCGCGCGGGGCGAAGGCGGCGAAGGCTGTGGCGATCGCGGTATAGCGTTCTTTGTACTCGGCCTCGGTTTCCTTGGGTTTGGCGCGGGCGGTGTTGGTGAGGGTGCGGAGCAGGGTGCGGGTGAAGTCGGTGTTGTAATCGATGGCGGAATGGGCCTGGATGGGGTTCGGCTTGAATTGCATGTTGGGATGGTCCTTGGGGCGGAAACTTCTCGTATGTGGCAGGTTATAGGAATTTAGTCAAGGAAATTGGTGAGTGGGAGCAGGGTGATCGCATGTGGCTTACGGAGGAGCGGCACCCCCGTAAAAACCGTCATCCTTGGGACAAGCCCGAGGATGACGGTTTTTGGCGGAAATCGGCCATATGCGATACCCCTGCGAGCGGGGCGGGG
>CAIUPC010000725.1 GCA_903900905.1 uncultured Acetobacteraceae bacterium | reverse complement strand
TGGTCCCCGGGACAAGCCCGGGGATGACGGTTTTTGCCGCCATCTCGTCCTATTTTAGCGCCCATGCGGCTTGTCCCGACAATGACGGAAGGAGAGCATGGCCGGCTTCACCCGATTGCCCTGACCCTGGCGCTAAAAAGAGGCGCCCGCCATATCCAACCGGAAAACCGCATCCAAAGCCGGATCGCCGCGCAAGGCGGCCTCGATATGGGCCGGGTCGCCGACCGTCTCGATGACGACGCGGTCGATGTCGCCGCGCCTCGCCCGGGCCAGCAATGCCCGCAGGTCACGGGTGAGGCCACCGTTCGGGGCACAACAGGCGCATCCCGCGCCTTTTTGAAACGGGCTGGCGATGGCGGGGGCACGCAGAACCGCTATCCGGGCCGATCCCGCGGGATCGGTGACACCGGAGCTCAATGATATCGGCGTGCGCCTATCCATGCTTATGCCCGGCGCCATACAGCGCCTCGGGCGAGATCTCGGGCGCAGCGATTTCGACCAATACCCCGTCCCGCACCGCCTGGAAGAAGCAGTTCCGCCGACCGGTGTGGCAGGCGACGCCATCCTGGTGCACCAGCAACAGCAGGGTGTCGCCGTCGCAATCGATGCGCAGTTCCTTCAGGTGCTGGGTCTGGCCCGAGGTCTCCCCCTTGCGCCACAACCCGCCGCGGCTGCGGCTGTAGTAACAGACCCGGCCGGTCGCCAGCGTTTCCGCCACCGATTCGCGGTTCATCCATGCCATCATCAACACCTCCCCGGTGTCGTGCTGCTGGGCGATGGCGGGGACCAGACCGTCACGATTGAACGTAATGGCGGTGAGGATCGGGTCTTGCGTGGCTTCTTGAGTCATGGATGCTATCTAGGCTGCCGGCTGTCCGCCGAAAAGGAGCGACCATGGGGTTCTCCCCCCGAACCGAGACATTGCTGAACCGCGCCGGCGTCATCTGCGATGGCCGGGGGGCGCGGCTGACCGATCTGCGGCGGCAGGTGCTGGGGCTGATCCTCGACGCGCCGCAGCCCACCGGCGCCTATGACCTGCTGGACCGCCTGCGCGCCACCCGCGATGGCGCCGCGCCGCCCACGGTCTACCGGGCGCTGGATTTCCTGCTGGAACAGGGCCTGATCCACAAGCTGGAGCGGCTGTCGGCCTTTGTCGGCTGCATCGCCCATGACGACCACGCCCATGCCGCCCAGTTCCTGATCTGCCGCGGCTGTGGCCGGGTCGCCGAAATCGAGGACCACGAACTCGCCCATGCGCTGGAGCACGCGGCCAAACGCCTCGGCTTCACCGTCGGCAAAGCCACCATTGAGGCGGAGGGCCAGTGCGCGTCCTGCGCCACCGCTGCTTAAGGAGACTGTCCAATGCTGCTCACCGCCCCCGCTGAAACCGCCCGCGCCAACCGCCGCCGCGGCTCCGCCGCCGATGGGGTGACGTTCTGGCACACGCTGTATCTGGGGACCTCACGCTACAACATGGCGCCGGGGACGCCCGATCCCGAGAAATCGGCGCTGTTCCCGATGGCTTTCCTGGTGGAGCAGGACCCCGGCAGCACCGCCAGCGCGCATTACCACCAGCAGGACCAGTTCCAGCTGGTGGTCGATGGTCACGGCATCATGGGCACGCACGAGGTCGGGCCGGTGACGGTGCATTTCACCGGCGCTTACACGGCTTATGGGCCGATCCGGGCGGATAAGGAGGCGGGGGTGCATTATTTTACACTGCGCAATGGCTTCGACCCCGGCGCCCGCTTCATGACCATGCCGGAGAACCGGGTGTTCCTGCGCTCCGTCCCCGGCCGCAAGCATCGGGAGGCCGTGAACGGCCCGCTGCCCGATGCCGGCCCCGCCGCCGAGACTTTGCTGGCGCAGGAAGCCGATGGCATGGGCGCCTGGCGTTACCGGCTGGCGGCTGGTGAACGCGCGGTTGGGCCGGACCCGGCGGAGGGCCGCGGCCAGTATTGGGTCGTTGTCGGCGGCGCGATGCTGCATGACGGGGAGAGCCTGCCGCGCCTGTCCTGCTCCTTCGTCTACCCCGACGCGGCGCCGTTTGAGGCTCAGGCCGGGGCCGAAGGACTGGATGTCGTCGTGATGCAGTTCCCGCGCCACGGATGAAAATCCGGCCTGTCAGCGGGGCTTTGGGGGCGGAGATTGGCGGCGTCGATCTGGCGCGCGACCTGAACCCCGAGACCGTGGCCGCGATCCGACAGGCTCTGCTGGATCATGTGGTGGTGTTTTTTCGCGATCAGGACCTGTCGTCGGAGGCCTTCATGGCCTTCGCGCGGGCCATGGGCCGGCCGGTCGAATATCCGTTCGTGAAGGGGTTGGAGGGATTCCCCGATATCGTCGCCGTGACCAAGCTGCCGCATCAGACGATTGCGTTCGGGGGCAACTGGCACTCCGACACCACCTATTTCGCGGAACCGCCGATGGCGACGATGCTGCTGGCGCGGGAACTGCCGCCTCAGGGCGGCGATACCCAGTTCGCCAACCAGTATCTGGCCTATGAGACCCTGTCGGACGGCATGAAAGCGCTGCTGGCGCCGTTGCGCTGGGTGTCCCGGTCGGACAAAGCCGAGGCCAGCCGCACCCGCGAAGATCGCCAGACCAGTGAGCGCACGGTCATGATCGCCGAACATCCGGTCGTGCGCACCCATCCCGAGACGGGGCGCAAGTCGCTGTTCGTGAACCTGGCGCATAGCGCGCAGTTCGCCGGGATGACGGTGGAGGAAAGCCTGCCGCTGCTTCGGTTCCTGTGGGCGCATCAGGTGCGGCCGGAAGTCACGTGCCGGTTCCGCTGGACTCCCGGGGCGCTGGCGTTGTGGGACAACCGGTGCGCGTTGCATTCGGCGATCAACGATTACAATGGGTTCACGCGGGTGATGCACCGGATCACGCTGGCGGGGGATGTTCCGGTTTAGGGGGCGTGACTGCCTTTGAAATTGACTCGCGGCGCGCAGAAACCCGTCATGCCGACGGAGGTCGGCATGACGGGTGGAGACGAGCGACGCGTCGTTCATCGTGCCACTTGGTTTCAGAGGTTCGCGAGAGAGCGGTATTTGCGGGTCGCGCCCTCTAACCCGGCGCCGGAGCCGGTGCGCTTGCCGAGGGTCAGGGCGGCGTATTCGAGCGCGGCTTCGCCCTCAGCGATTTTCAGGCTGAGGAGCAGGCGTTCGTCCTCGGAACCAAGGGAGTGGTCTTCGATGAAGGCGGCGCGGGAGACGAGCTTTTCCATGGCCGAAATTAAAGGGGTTATGGAGAAGCGCTCTCGAACCATGGATGGACGCAGCCAAGCCACGTAGACAATTCGGCCGAACACGACAGCTGATGAAGCGCCCCCCAACACTGTAAACTCCAAAGCGTTGTGGAGATGCCGGGGCGGACCAGTGTCAAAAAAATACGCTGCGATGAACGCCGCTACCAAGAAGCCGAGCGTTGCGGCAGCAAAGCATAACGTAACATAACCTCTACGCGCCTGTCGGGAGTAACCACCGCACAGAACCCGCAATTTCCCCGCGTATTCCGTTATCAAATCCAGCAGCCGATCCCGGTCATGGGCGTTGACGTCAATCGCGTCGTTCATGGCACCCCTCCCAGCAGCTGCTTCAAGCCCATGCTAATCGCGCCAGAGCCGCCTGCCGTTCCGGATAGTCGTAACCAGCCACGGTTTTCGCGAGCACCGCACCGCTCCCGTCTTCGAGGTTCCGCCAGGTCAAAGCCCCTTACCCGCTGACCGCGATAGTCCGCAGCCGCGGCCAGGCCTCGGCCCCCGTTGCCTGGAAATTCGCCACTACCGGCGCCGGAATCACGTCCGTAACCGCCCGAATGAACGCCGGCCGCGCCCGCACCCGCTCAAACCAAGCGGCGACACGCGGCCGGGCAGCGATCAGCTCGCCCATGCCCAGATGTGCGATCCGTTGGATGAACGGCGCCACCGCGGTCTCCGCCACGCTGAACGCGGGGCCGGCGAGCCAATCGGCCCCGGACAGCTCAGCCTCCATCTCGTTCAGCAGGGCGACATAGATCGCCAGAGCCGGGCGCATCTCCGGCGCCTCCACCCCATGATCCAGCACGCTCTGGCGCATCGCGCGGCGTGCCGGATCGACGATGGCGGCGACCAGCGCGTCCAGCTCCGCTTTCGGCTTCTTCAGCAGCATCGGCCGGAAGGCGATCGCATAGGTTAGTACGCCCGTCACCGGATGCACTTCATCAATGGTCTTATCCCAGAGCCGGGCCCTGGCCCGGTCCTTCGCCGCGGCGGGGCGGATCGGGCTTTCCGGGAAAACCTCGTCCAAATACTCGGCGATCACGCTGGATTCCCGCAGCGCGGAACCGTCATGGACCAGGGTTGGCACCTGCCCTTTCGGGTTCAGCGCCCGATAGGCGGGGTCATGCTGCGCCCCGGCCAGCAAATCGACGGGATGGCTGGTCCAGGCCAATCCCTTCTCCTCCAACACAAAACGCGCGCGTTCCGAGGCAGTGGAGACAGGACCGTGATGCAGAGCGAGCATGGATGAATTCCCCGGCGACATTCCCGGGATCACACGCTGAGGGATGGAAAAGATCAAGCAGCCCAGGCGCGATAACAATCATACGCCCGGCGTTGGCTGGCTCGGCCGCAACCGGGCAAAAGCCCAGGCGGCGGCATCCGCCACCACCGGATCATTATCGGCCATCAGCCGCTCCGCCACCGGCAGCAGCCGCGGTTCGGCCGAATTTCCCACTGCCATCAACACATTGCGCACGAACCGGCCCCGGCCAATGCGCTTTATCGGCGAACCTGAAAACCGCGCCCGAAACCCCGCATCGTCCAGCATCGCCAATTCAGCCAAAGCCGGTGCTGCCAGATCCGCCCGCCCCCGCAATGCCGCATGCGGCGACGCAACCGCGAACCGGTTCCAGGGACACGCCGCCAGGCAATCATCGCACCCGTAAATACGGTTGCCCATCAGCCCCCGCAAATCCTCCGGGATCGGCCCCTTATGCTCGATCGTCAGGTAGGAAATGCAGCGCGTCGCATCCAGCCGGTACGGCGCCGGAAACGCCGCTGTCGGGCAGGCCGCCAGGCAGCGCGAACAGGACCCGCAGCGATCCGCGTGCGGCGCGTCCGGGGGAATATCCAGGGTGGTATAAACCTCCCCCAAAAACAGCCAGGAACCGTGCTGGCGGGATACCAGATTGGTGTGCTTGCCCTGCCAGCCCAATCCGGCCTGCGCCGCCAGTGGCTTCTCCATCACCGGCGCGGTGTCGACGAACACTTTTACCAACGGCCCAAAACGCGACACGACGAACTGCGCGAGGTGCTTGAGCTTCCCCTTCACCAGATCATGATAATCCCGGTTGCGCGCATAGACCGAAATCGTGCCGCGATCCGGCATCGCCAGCGAGGCCAACGGATCATCCTCCGGCGCATAGGACAGACCGAGGGCGATAACGCTGCGTGCCTCCGCCCAAAGCGCCTGAGGATGCGATCGCTGCTCCGTCCGCTCCGCCAGCCAGCCCATATCGCCGTGCTGCCCGGCGGCGATGAAGGCCCCCAAACGTTGCCGCGCCTCCGGCCCCAGCGATGCCGGGGCAAAGCCGATGGCGTCGAAACCGAGGGCCAAAGCCCGATCGCGAATCAAAGGGCGGGGGTCGGGCGCAGGCGCTGGTGCCAACTCTCCCCCTCCCCTTGCGGGAGGGGGGTGGGGGGAGGGCTCGCTTCGGCGTGGGTGCGGTTCCCCCCCGCCCCCCAACCCCGTCCCTCCAGGGGAGCAGCAGGGCACACTCACGGGATCATCCCCGGCCGCGATAGCCCGGCACGTCCTGCGGCGGGATCCAGGCCCCCTCCGGCGCCGCGCCGGTCTGCCAGAACACATCGATCGGGATGCCGCCGCGCGGATACCAGTAGCCGCCAATCCGCAGCCAAATCGGGTCCAGCAGGGCGATCAGGCGGTCCGCGATCGCCATCGTGCAGGCCTCGTGGAAGGCGCCGTGGTTGCGATACGACGCCAGGAACAGCTTCAGCGACTTGCTCTCCACGATCCAGTCGCCGGGAATGATGTCGATCACCAGATGCGCGAAATCGGGCTGTCCGGTCAGCGGGCAGAGGGAGGTGAATTCCGGGCAGGTGAACCGCACCACGTAGTTCTTGCCCACCGCCGGGTTGGGCACGCGTTCCAGCAGCGCGACATCGGGGGATGTTGGCGCCGTCGTGTGCTGGCCAAGCTGGGTCAGGCCGGCATAGGGGTTGGTGGTCATGCGGGCTCCTCCGCCGTGGTCCAGCCGGCGCGCACCGTCGCGACATGGGCATCGAACCGCCCGTCCACGATGGCCGCGCGCAGGCCGCGCATCAGCGACTGGTAATAGGTGATGTTATGCCAGGTCAGCAGCATCGGCCCGAGCATTTCCTCGGCCCGGAACAAATGGTGCAGATAGGCCCGGCTATGGCGCGTGCAGGCGGGGCAGCGGCAGTTGGGATCAAGCGGCGCGGCATCATCGATGAACCGGGCATTGCGCATGTTGAACACGCCCAGCGACGTATAGGCCCGCGCCGTGCGCCCGGCCCGCGTCGGCATCACGCAGTCGAACATATCGACCCCGCGTTGCACGCCGCCGATCAGATCCTCGGGGGTGCCGACGCCCATGAGGTAGCGGGGGCGGTCAGCCGGCAGATGCGGGACGGTGAAGTCGAGGACCTTGAACATCTCGGCCTGGCCTTCGCCCACCGCGAGGCCGCCAATCGCATAGCCCTCGAACCCGATGGCTTTCAGGGCGGCGGCGGATTGGGCCCGCATTTCCGGGTAGACGCTGCCCTGGACGATGCCGAACAGACCGTAGCCGGGGCGGGCGACAAAGGCCTCTTTTGAGCGTAACGCCCAGTCCATCGACAGGCGCATGGAGGCCAACGCCTGTTCCGGCGTGGCGGGAAACGGGGTGCATTCATCCAGCGCCATGGTGATCGTGGCATCCAGCAGGTCCTGGATCTCGATCGAGCGCGCCGGAGTCAGGCGATGGCTGGAGCCGTCGATATGCGACTGGAAGGTGACCCCGTCGGCATCCATCTTCCGCAGCTTCGACAGCGACATCACCTGAAACCCGCCGGAATCCGTCAGGATCGGCCCTGGCCAGTCCATGAACGTGTGCAGGCCACCAAGCCGCGCCACCCGCTCCGCCCCCGGGCGCAGCATCAGGTGATAGGTGTTGCCCAGCACGATGGAGGCGCCGGTCGAGCGCACCGCGTCGGCCGTCATGGCCTTGACCGTGCCAACGGTGCCGACAGGCATGAACACCGGCGTCTGCACGTCACCATGCGCGGTGCGCAGCACCCCGGCGCGGGCCGCGCCCTGCGTGGCCTCGGTCTCAAACCCCAAACTCATGCCCTGAAACCGCCCGCGTGAGGCATCGCTATCATCCCAAATAAAAGAAACGCCGGCGCATGGCTTCCACCACCGCCGGCGCATCATCGTCGGCAGAGCCGGAGTTTACCCCGCGGCGACGATCTGCGCGATGGCAGAACCGACATCGGCGGTACCAGCCTGGCCGCCCATGTCGCGGGTCTTGGGGCCGCTCTCCCGCAGCAGGGTCTCGATCGCGGCGACGATCGCCTTGCCGGCATCGGCCTCACCGAGGTGCTCCAGCATCATCGCGGCGGACCAGATCTGACCGATCGGGTTGCAGATGAACTTGCCGGCGATGTCGGGGGCGGAGCCATGCACCGGCTCGAACATGGACGGAAACGCCCGCTCCGGATTGATATTGGCCGATGCCGCGACACCGATCGAACCGGCCACCGCCGGGCCGAGATCGGAGAGGATGTCACCGAACAGGTTGGAACCGACGACGACGTCGAACCAATCGGGATGCTGCACGAAATGCGCGCAGAGAATGTCGATATGGTACTGGTCGGTGCGAATTTCGGGGTAGTTCTTGCCCATCTCCTCAAACCGCTCATCCCAGTACGGCATGGTGTGGATGATGCCGTTGGACTTGGTGGCGGAGGTGACGTGCTTCTTCTCCCGCGTCATGCCCAGTTCGAAAGCGTATTTCAGAATGCGGTCGGTGCCGTGGCGGGTGAACACCGCCTGCTGGGTCACGAACTCCCGGTCGGTGCCGGGGAACATGCGGCCGCCGACGGAGGAGTATTCGCCCTCGGTGTTTTCCCGCACGACGTAGAAGTCGATGTCCTTTTCCGTGCGGCCGGCGAGCGGGGTGCGCACGCCGGGCATCAGCTTGCAGGGGCGCAGGTTCACATACTGGTCGAAGCCGCGGCGAATGGGGATCAGCAGACCCCACAGCGACACGTGATCCGGCACGCCGGGCCAGCCGACAGCGCCGAGCAGGATCGAGTCCGACTTCGCCAACTGGTCGAGCCCATCGTCCGGCATCATCTTGCCGGTGTCCTTGAAGGTCTCACACGACCAGTCGTAATGCGTCAGCTCCAGGTCGAAACCGAAGCGGCGCGCGGCGGCGTCGAGGACCTTGAGGCTTTCCGGCACGGTTTCCTTGCCGATACCGTCGCCGGGTAGCACGGCGATATTGTGTTTGCGCGTCATGGGACTGTCTCCTGCAGCGGTTATCTGCGGTCAGGGGATAGAGGATGGCGGCCGGATGGCCAAGGGTAGGGGCCTTGCTTCCCGACTCGCGGGCACCGCATTAGAGTTTGACAATGCCTCTCATCTCCGCCGCCTCGCCCAGCGATCTACCCGACCTCCAGGCGCGTTACGAGCGTCTGGAGCCGCCGCTCAAACGGTTGATGCGCCTCAAGAGTCTGCTCGTCCCGGCGGTCACCAAATCCGAATTCGTGGAATGCCTGAAGCGCACAGGCGGTAGAACCCCGGACGACAAAGCCTGGACCGGTTCGGCGGTTAACATCTGGGTTGAACAATTGCAGCGCGCGCGCTTGCTCACCCGGGATGGCGATTGTGTGCCGGCGCTGTTGCACCCCATCGCGGAAGATGCCGGGGCGGCCGAGGAAGCCCCGGTTTTGGCCGACGCGATCCGTACCCAGTTTCCGGCGCTGAGTGTGCGCCCCTATTACGCCACATCATTGTATCAAACCGTCGATCGTGCCGCGATGCACCGGTTGCTGCGGATGGCGGTCTATACGAATGATGCAGCAGGCTTCGCCACCGACAGCGCCCTCTATGATCGCGCATCGGGGGGGCCTCAAACCTTTGTCTTTCTGTTTCACACCTTTGTAGACATCCCGCTGCGGGCTGATTGGATCGCCAGCCGGACACCAGCGATTCAGGCAATGCTGCTGGAAGCCAGGCTCAACACGTTTGTCGCCGGCCTCACCGATCCGGATATGCCCGCGGTCATCGCGCTGTGCCGGACACGCTGGGGGGAGCCCGGGTTCGAAGAGCTGGAACATCAGCTTCGGCGCTACGACCTGCTGGCACTCAATCTGGACACTTTGCGTGCCGCCGTGGCGGTGGCCACGGGCAATCCCACGGACCGAAGCCGAACCATGGAGGGCGCGCTCGCGTTCCTGGAAGGGCGGAACGAAGCGGCACTGACCCTCTATCGCGACGCCCTGAAATTATTACGAAAGCGGTCCGGGCGGCGCAAGCTGTTCCTGCAGGAAGAACACGGACTTTTGTTCCTGATGGCGCTGCTGCGCGCCAATGACTCCCGGCTGCATGCTGAAATCCAAACCGGCCTCGATGCCGCGATGGCTGAATCCGAAGCCGCCGCGCATGACGGTGGCTTGCTGGCGATGCAGGCACTGCTCTGGCTGGTCCAGGGTCTGGAAGCGAAAGCCCGGCGGCTCCTGTCAGCGCTGCGCGAAGCGATGCCGCCGCATCCCATCGCCGCCGCCTGCGTCGCAATGGCGGAGTATGCGATGGATTCCAGCACCGCGCGCGCCAACCGTGGCGATACAGAGGAACGCTTCGGCGCAACCAAGGACATATTCCCCCTCCCGGCCCGTATCCACGCCGAAATTCTGGCGCAGATTGACCCCCATCCTGGCCCGTACAAAACCTGGCTCGCCGCGCATGAAGGGCCGTCCTTCATCGATATCGTTCAGGCCGCGCCACCGTGGGAACGCGCCCTGGAGAGCCTTGATGCCTTCCTGGGTGGCGGCGAGTCCGACGCGGCGAAACCCGCGCGCAAAGCCAAACGGCTGGTATGGTTCCTCAATACCGATACCGAGGAACTCATCATCGCTGAACAATCCGCCAAAGGCGTAGATGGCTGGACCGCCGGCCGCCCGGTGGCGATGAAGCGGCTCCACGACCAGGACCCACGGCTCGACTATCTGACGCCGCAGGACCGTCAGGGGCTGCGGGCCATTCGTAAGGAATCCGTCGGCTGGCGCGGCGAGGAGAACTTCGAACTCGACAGCGCCCGGGCGCTGTTGGCCCTGGTCGGTCATCCCGCCGTCTACGACGCGGGCCAGCGGTCCCGGCAGTTGGAACTGGTGGCCTATCCCGTCGAACTGCTGGTCACTGAACAGCGCGGCCAGTACCGCATCGCGTTGTCGCATGCGTCGGCAGAAGCGGCGACGTTCCTCGAAGCCGAGACCCCCACGCGCTACCGGGTGATCGAATTCCCGAAGAAATTGCTCCCCGTGCAGGAGATCCTGGGCGCCAGCGGCCTCACGGTTCCCGCCGCGGCGCGCGACAAGCTGGTCGCGATGATCCAGCGCAACAGCCCGCTGCTGCCCATCCGCTCCGAAATCGCCGATGCCGCGCAGCCGGCGATCGAAGGTCAGACGACGCCAGTGCTGCAACTGGTGCCCTACGAAACCGGGCTGAAGCTGACCCTGCTGGTGCGGCCCTTCGGCGCGCGCGGGCCGGCCTATGTCGCGGGTCTCGGCGGGCGATCGGTGCTGGCCACGGTGGATGGCCAGCAGCAACGCGCCACCCGCGATCTGCCGCGGGAACTGGCCGAAAAGGCCGCCCTGATCGAAGCCTGCCCGACCTTGCGCGATCGCGGCGGGCCGGAGCTGCATGAGCTGATCCTCGAAGACCTCGATGGCAGTTTGGAACTGCTGCTGGAACTGCGCACCTACGCTGGCCCGGTCTCGGTCGAATGGCCGGAAGGGCGGACCATGCGCGTCACCCCGGTTACGCCCAGCAGCCTGAAGCTGCGGGTCGCCCAGGATCGGGATTGGTTCAATGTCGATGGCACCGTCGCGCTCGATCAGGATCAGGTGCTGGAGATGCGGTTCCTGCTTGAGCGACTGGACCAGATCCAGGGCCGGTTCGTGCCCTTGGGCGACGGGCAGTTCGTCGCGCTGACCCGCCAGTTGCAGGCGCAGATGCAGCGTCTCGCCGCGGTGTCGGAGCCCGCCCGAACCGGCGAAGGCGGCAGGCGGGTGCATGCGCTCGGGGCCCCGGCGCTGGACGCGGTGCTGGAAGACGCCGGCGAGGTCAAATCCGATGCCGCCTGGAAGAAGCATGTCGCCCGCATCCGCGCCGCCGAGGGCTGGACGCCAACCGTGCCGCCCGGCTTGCAGGCTGACCTGCGCGACTATCAAAGTGAGGGCTTTGTCTGGCTCTCCCGCCTCGCACGCTGGGGTGCCGGCGCCTGTCTGGCCGACGACATGGGCCTGGGCAAGACGGTGCAGGCCATCGCGGTCATGCTCGATCGCGCGGCGGAAGGCCCGTGCCTGGTGGTCGCGCCGACATCGGTCTGCCCCAATTGGGAGGCCGAGATCGCCCGTTTCGCCCCCACTTTGACCACCCACCGCCTGGCACAATCCGGCGACCGCGCCGCCGTCATCGCGGGGCTTGGCCCGCGCGACGTGCTGATTTGCAGCTACGGCCTGCTGCATCAGAGCGCCGAGGCCTTGGGCGCGCTCGACTGGAATATGGTCGTGCTGGATGAGGCGCAGGACATCAAAAACGCCGAGACCAGGCGTGCCCAAGCGGTGCAATCGCTGCGGGCCGGCTTCCGCCTCGCCCTGACCGGCACCCCGGTTGAGAACTATCTGGATGAGCTCTGGAGCCTGTTCAGCTTCGTCAATCCCGGCGTCCTCGGCTCCCGCGAAGGGTTCCAAAAACGGTTCGGCCGACCGATTGAGCGGGATAAGGACCCGCATGCGCGGCAGGCGCTACGGGCGTTGATCCGGCCCTTCCTGCTGCGCCGGACCAAGGCGGCGGTGCTCAGCGAATTGCCGCCGCGCACCGAGCAGACGCTGAACGTGGAAATGAATGAGGCCGAACGGGCTTTCTACGAAGCCCTGCGGCAGCGCTCGCTGGAGCGGATCGCCGCGCTGGACGCGCCCGAAGGCCGCCGCAAGATCCAGATCCTGGCGGAGATCACCCGGCTGCGGCGGGCCTGCTGCAACCCCGCGCTGATCGACGCCGCCGCCGGCGTGCCGAGCGGCAAGCTGGCCGCGTTCCTGGAACTGGTCGAAGAGCTGATCCGCAACCGCCACAAGGCGCTGGTCTTCAGCCAGTTTGTCGGGCACCTGGAACTGGTGCGCGCCGCGCTGGATGCCCGCGGGATCAAATACGAATACCTGGATGGCAGCACGCCATCCGCTGAACGGCAGCGCAGCGTTGCCTCCTTCCAGGCCGGCAGCGCGGATTTGTTCCTGATCAGCCTGCGGGCTGGCGGCACCGGGCTGAACCTGACGGCGGCGGATTACGTCGTGCATCTCGATCCCTGGTGGAACCCGGCGGTCGAGGACCAGGCCTCCGACCGCGCCCATCGCATCGGGCAGGAGCGGCCGGTGACGATCTACCGGCTGGTCATGCAGGACAGTATCGAGGAACGCATTTTGGCGCTGCACCGCGACAAGCGCGATCTGGCGTCGGAGCTGCTGGATGGCACGGAAACGGCGGCACGGTTGAGCGAGGACGCGCTGCTGGATTTGATCCGGGCGGGGTGAGCGGCGGTGTGACGCCACCGCAACGGTCGGTGCCGGAACGAGGGACGACGAGCCTGTTTTTCGGGGTTACTCCTGAGTATTCGCCCGTCTCTGCCTAACGTGGTCTTGACGCGAGAGGCAGTTAGTAGCCATCTATCTTTCCTCGCATCGTCACGCGAGACCATGGCAAGTCAGGAGCGATTGATGCCGGAAGAGTCCGATGGGGCGCCCAGTCAGAGAAAGAAGATGCAGCCCGACCAGCGTGTGCCGCTCGCGACGCTACTGTCGAATCTCGACCAACTGAAGGCGTCCGGCCGTCTGCTGGCGGCGACCAACCCACGCAAATTGCACAGCGCGGACGATTCGAGAAACGCGATCCGACAGGTCGCCAAAGCCGGTCTGGCCCGATTGCACGCCGAGAAACTGGCCCGCCCGCCGCGCTGATCCGGCCTTTCCGGGGGGAACCACAGACCATGGAACAGCCTGCCACACCGGGCGGCTCGGGAGCCGCGCGTGCCACGATGATCGTGGTCTTTCTGCAAGACGATTACCACCGTGAAATGGTGCCGATTTTACAGCGCTACGCCGACATCCGTTCGGCAGTAAACCCGGATGAGCCTGCCTACACGACATTTCAGGTCATCTCCGATGAAATCAGGAATGCGATGGACCATGCCGCACGGGCGGCGATGGAGGTCGAGCTGCGGGCGGTGCGGGACGAGCTCGAAATGGCATCCTGGCACCTGAAATTGGGCCAGATGTACGCGCTCGCAATCATGTGCGAACAGGCCAGTATTCTCGCCAGCGAGCTGATCTACCGCGGCGAAGCCTTCGTTCCCGCGACGGCGTTCGATCGGCTGGATGCCGCCAACGCGCTGTATGAGACCGTATCACTCGACGTCCTCGCGCAAATGGACGCCCTTGATCGACTGGAGCAGGAAGCGCGCGCACCAAACTATGAAGAAATCGAAAACACCAGAGGCCTGGTCGAATGGCAGCAGTTCATACTGAATGAATTCGCGCGCCTGCTTGGCGACCTGCCCGGCTAAGACCGGACAGACGGGGTGCACGCCGGGCGCGAACACTGATATGCCATGCGGCGGTCGGACCCCGCGTGTCCGAGACGAAACCAGTACCACGGAACACAAGGACCCCCCCCATGGCCACCAAGCCCGCCCGCGCCAGTTCCACCGCCACCGAATGGGATCGCGACGCCGCACTGACCGCCGCGCGCATCCTGCTTGAGATCAAAGCCGTCAATTTCCGCCCCGAAGAACCCTATACCTTCACCGCCGGCTGGAAATCCCCGGTCTATATCGACTGCCGCCGCATCATCTATTTCCCCCGCGCCCGCGCCAAGATCTCCGACCTCGCGGTGGAGAAGATCGACCGCCATGTTGGTTACGAGAATATCGAGGTCGTGGCGGGCGGCGAAACCGCCGGCATCCCCTTCGCCGCCTTCATCGCCGATCGGATGAACGCGCCGATGGCTTATGTGCGCAAGAAGCCGAAGGGGTTTGGGCAGAACGCGCTGATCGAGGGCGATGTCCCCGTCGGCAAGCGCACCTTGCTGGTGGAGGATCTGACCACCGACGGCGGCTCGAAAATCAAGTTCGCCAACGCGCTGCGCGATGCCGGGGCGATCGTGAACCACACCTTCGTGGTGTTCTTCTACGGCGTCTTCCCGGGCGCGTTTGAGACGCTGGCGAACATGGATATCAGCCTGCACAGCCTGTGCACCTGGTGGGACGTGCTGGAGGCCTGTAAGGACCGCCCGTATTTCTCCGAATCCGCCATGTCCGAAGTCCGCCGCTTCCTCGACAATCCCGTCGCATGGTCGGCTGCGCATGGCGGGATTTCCTCCGCCGAGGAAGCCGCTGCCCGCCGCGCCGCCGCGGAAGGGTAAGCGCGGGGAGCCGTAACCGTGAACCCTGCTCCCCGGTCACGGCCGGGGGGCGGGGTAGCGCGGGGACGGCGGTGTTGCCGCTTCCAGGCCTGTTCGCTGCGACATGGACAGATTTGGCACGCCGGCCGGATAATCCCCAGCCAGGCTGCCGCCGGTTTGGTCCCGGGAGGTAACCCTCAGAACATCGGCGCGACGTCCGCCATGAAGCGGGACATCTCGTCTTTGACCTGCTGATGCGGTTTGAGGCCGACATTGAAATACAGGATGACCTCGTCGATCCCGGCGGCCTGAACCTTTTTCAGGCTGTCGGTGATGCGGCCCGAATTACCGATCAGCACCGAATTTTCACCAAGGTCCTGAGGCCGCACATTGCGTAACCGTTCGACCATGGAGATGAAATAGCGGTAGCTCGGCGGCGCGGTTTCGGGGTCACCTGGGAAGGCCGGAATGACGCATTCGCGATAATACCGGATCTGGCGGGCGCGGGCGGCTTGTTCCTCCTCCGCATTGTCGGCGAAATGGATGAAATAGCTGCACATCACCCGCCCCGGTGCCGTACCACGCTTCGCACAGGTTTCCCTGTAAAGATCGGCCACCTGCTGCAACCCGCCATAGCTCATCGCGGCGGCGAAGGGCGCAACGATCAGGCCGCAGCCCAGCCGCGCCGCCAGCTCAATCGACGGCCCCGAAAATGACGCGACATAGGCCGGCAGCGGCTTCTGCAACGGTTGCGGTGTGATCAAAACATCGTCGAATTTGTAATGTTTACCATGGAACGTCAGCGGGCCGTCCGCGTCCCAGAGGCGGCGGACAATCTCCATCCCCTCCTCGAACACCGACTGATTATCGTCGAAATCGGCGCCCAACGGTTCGTATTCGCGGCGATCATAGCCGCGCCCGGCGGCGAAATCGACGCGGCCGCCGCTCATGAGATCCAGGCTGGCCCATTGCTCCGCCACCCGGATCGGATGATGCAACGGCAGCACCGTCACGGCGGGGGCAAGGCGGATGCGTTCGGTGCGGGCGGCGATATAAGCGAGCGCCAGATCCGGGCATGATAACACGCCGAGGCCGTTGAAATGATGCTCCCCGATCCAGGCGGAATGCATTCCAAGCGTTTCGGCATGTATGGCTTCGGCGACGATATCGTTAACGAACTGGTTAGCCGAGCGGATGTTGTCTGTATAGGCGTTGTCGCTGAGGGTGAAGTAACCGAATTTCATGGCGAGGCCTCCGCGATCAGGGTTGCAACAGGGCAATCAATCCCTTCAGTAATTGTGTTGGCGTGGGCGGGCAACCTCGAATGACCAGATCGACCGGGACGACGGCTGAGACACCACCCACGACCGCGTAACTGCCGGCGAAGACACCCCCGTCGGCGCCGCAATCGCCCACCGCGACCACCCATTTCGGGTTTGGCGTGGCGTTCCAGGTGCGCTCCAGCGCTTCGCGCATGTTTTTCGTGACGGGGCCGGTGACCAGCAGCACGTCGGCATGCCGTGGGGAGGCAACGAAATGCAGACCGAACCGCTCCAGGTCGTGGAAGGCGTTGTTCAGCGCGTGGATTTCAAGCTCACACCCGTTGCAGGATCCGGCATCGACCTGCCGGATCGCCAGGCTGCGGCCAAGCCGGCGTTGCGCGGTCTGGTCTAGCGTGGCGGCCAGTTCCGCGAGTGCGGGATCGATATCCGGGCGCGGCTCGGTGAGAGGGCGGCGGAGGCCTTGGAGGAGGATTTTCAGCATGGCCGGGCCGTTGGGATTGAGGGGCCGTAAGCGTGAACACCGCACAACGCACTCATGGAAGGCCGGGGTGCCGATTCACCAGCGCTAATCCAACCCGTCATGCCGACGCAGGTCGG
>CAIUPC010000724.1 GCA_903900905.1 uncultured Acetobacteraceae bacterium | reverse complement strand
GGCACCACATCGCCGCCGCGCCAGGGCTGGACGAAGGCGAACTGCGAGGTCGCCGCGGTGACCACCTGTGTGACCTCGGCCACGCGCTGCGCCGCGGACGGCGCGGATGCCAGAACAAAATCCGGCCCCGCCAGCCCGGTCCAGCGCAACACGCCGCCTAAGCAAGCCAGCGCCGTTGTCACGGTGGCGGGCTGCCAATGTTGCCCGGCCTCCAACAAATTCGCGCAGGCGGTCGCGCCAGGCGCGGTGAAGCGGACGTAATCGATGATGCGCCGGCCGTTGGCATGGCCGGAGTCGGCCACCACCAGTGAAGGCGCGCCGATGCCGCGTGCCATCACCCGCCCCCCCGGCGCCTCCCCGCACAGCATCAGCGGATCGGCGTCCCACAGCATGGAGTGGATATCCAGCAGCACATCCGCCGTATCAATCAGCGGCCGCAATGCCCGGGCGCGGTTCAATTCGATCGAATGGCGCGGACCATCCAGCACCGCCAGGTCCCAGACCCGGTTCAGATCCTCATCCACGAAGCGTGAGGCGGTGGGACGCGCGGGATCGAAGCGGTCAAATGCCGCCAGATTGGCGAAGGCGACGGTCAGGCGCCCCATGCGGGGGCTGAACCCGCTCTGAAGCAGCCGATCGAGGGCGATCGCACCGACAATCTCATTGCCGTGGGTCATTCCGAGCAGGACGACATGCGGCCCGGGATGACCCGAATCACGCGTGGTGACCCCGGGAATTCCGGTATTGCCGGCACGCCAGTCCTGCAAATCGGGCGCACTCAGGCGCACCTCGAATTGCGGCAGCGGAGCCAGCGGGGGCTTGGAATCCATCGCTCTGCGCCCTCGCCCTACATCAGCAGGCGGTCGGCGAGGCGCCGGATGAAGGCGTCGCAGGCATCGAGTTCGCTCTGGGCGACGAACTCGTCCGGCTGATGCGCCTGGGCGATGTGGCCCGGGCCGCAGATGATCGTGGGAATGCCGGCGTTCTGGTAAAACCCGCCCTCGGTCCCGTAGGCGACCTTGCCGGTGCTGTTCGACCCCGTCACCTGCTTGACCACGGAGGCGAGGTCGTGATCCGCCGGCAGCCCCATGCCCGGCATATCCAGCGCGATGTCGTAGCTAAAGCCACAGGCGGGATCGATCGCCTTCATCGCGGGCTCGACATGCGCGGCGAGCCAGGCCTGCATCCGTTCGACATGCCGGCGCGGATCATCGCCGGGGATGTTGCGCCATTCCATGGTGAAGGCCGCGTGTTCGGGGATGATGTTGAGGATGGACCCGCCCTCGATCGTGCCGACATGGATGGTGCTGTGGGGCGGGTCGAAGCCATCCTCGAAAGGACCTTCTTCGGCGAAGCGCCGCGCCTCCGCCTGTACCCAGCCGATCGCGCTGGCGGCGGCGTAGATCGCGTTGACGCCCTTGGCCGGCTCGGAGGAGTGCCCGGGGCGGCCCTTTACGGTGACGTGGAGGTTCAATTTCCCCTTATGCGCCAGGATGGGTTTCATGCCCGAGGGCTCGCCCACCACGCACAGCGCCGGCTTGCGGCCGGATTCGATCAGGTCCTGGATCAGCCGCTGGGCGCCGCCGCAGCCGACTTCCTCGTCATAGCTGATGAACAGATGCAGCGGCCGTTTGAGGCCGCGGGCCTGGAAGTCCGGCACGGCGGCGAGGCAGGATGCCACGAAGCCCTTCATGTCGCAGGACCCGCGGGCGAAGAGCTTGCCGTCCTGCGCGCGCAGGGTGAAGGGATCGCTGCTCCAGGCCTGGCCATCGACGGGCACGGTGTCCACATGACCGGACAGGGCCATGCCCCCGGCCTCCTGCGGGCCGACGATGGCGTGGATATTCGCCTTCTGGCCGGTCGGGTCGAAGCTGACGCGGTACGGCACGCCATGGGAGTCCAGATAGGACCGGACAAAGGCGATCAGCGGCAGGTTGGAGTTGCGGCTGGTCGTGTCGAAGGCGACGAGCCGCGCCAGCAG
>CAIUPC010000723.1 GCA_903900905.1 uncultured Acetobacteraceae bacterium | reverse complement strand
GTCCGTCGCCGCCTGGATGAAGCTGCCGCTGATCCGCATGCAGTGCTACGAAGGGCTCGATGAGTCCAAGGCATTGTACGAGTGGAAATACGGCAAGCAGCTGCTGTACACCCAAATCCTCAAGGACAAGATCGGCTCGGTTATCGGCGAATCCGACAATCTCGCGACCTCGCTGAACAAGCTGCACGCCTTCGGGGACATCTTCTTCTCCAAGCAGTTCCTGGAACCCCGCCCGCTGCTGCGCGCGTTGGAAGAGCCGGGCGGCGCGGTGCTGCTGATCGACGAAATCGACAAATCCGACCAGGAATTCGAAGCCTTCCTGTTGGAAATCCTGTCGGACTTCCAGGTCACCATCCCGGAAATCGGCACCGTCGGCGCCGTCGTGCCGCCGATTGTGCTGCTGACCTCCAACAGCACCCGCGATCTCGGCGACGCGCTGAAGCGCCGCTGCCTGCATCTGCATATCGGCTTCCCGGATGAGAAGCTGGAAGCGAAGATCATCGCCTCCCGCGTGCCGGGGATCGATGCCTCGCTGCTGAAGCAACTCGTCAGCTTCGTGCAACAACTGCGCGCGCTGGACCTGAAGAAGGTCCCGTCGGTCAGCGAAACCATCGACTGGGCCAAGGTGCTGGTGCTGCTGCACACCTCGGTCCTGAGCGTCGATCTGGTCCGCGACACGCTGAACGTGCTGCTGAAGTTCGAGGCCGATATCGAAGCCGCGAACAAGCAGATCGCCGGCCTGACGCACAAGGCCCGTTCGGACGCCGGACTCACCGTCTGATGTCCGGTTCGGCCTCCGCCAGCGAGCCGCTGCGCCGCTTCCTGCAAGTGGCGCGCGGCGCGGGTCTGCGCGTCTCCGCCGCCGAGGGCATCGACGCCGCCCGCGCCGTCAAGATGATTGGCTACGCCGATCGGGAGATTCTGAAGGATTCGTTGGGTCTGATCCTGGCGAAAACGCCGGAGGAGAAATCCGCCTATAACGAAGCGTTCGAACTCTATTTCAAACGCGACGATATCGGCGGCAGCGCGGAGCAGGATCAGGAAGACGGCCAGGACGGCGAAGGTCCCAGCCAGAGCAACCCGGGCTCCCAGGCCCAGGGCGGCGAAGGCATGGGCGGTTCCGGCGGCCAGACGCTGGGACAGATGCTGGAGCAGGAAGACCGCGCCTCCCTCGCCACCGCCATGGAACAGGCGGCGCGGGAAGCGGGAATCGAGAACATCCGCTTCTTCACCCAGAAGAACCTGTACGCGCGCCGCATCCTGGATCGGATGGGGCTGCGCCAGGTCGAACGCGATATCGAGGCGCTGCGCCAGACCGGCACGCCGGAAGGCCTCGGCCGGGCGCAGTTCCTGGAGGGACGCGTCGATCAGCTGCGCGATTCCGTGCGCGATTTCGTCGAGCGCAATCTTATTCTTTTTGCCAAGGGCGAGACCGAGAAGTTCCGCGAGGAACTGCTGAAATCCGCCCGGCTTTCAAACCTGGAACGGCGCGATCTCGACCGGATGCGCGTGCTGGTGCGGCAGATGGCGAAAAAGCTCGCCGCCCGCTATGCGAAAACCCGCCGCCGCCGGCTGCGCGGGCAGTTGGACATCCGCCGCACCATGCGCCGCAACATGGGCTGGGGCGGCATTCCGTTCATCACGGTCTGGAAGCAAAAACGCATCGAGAAGCCGCGGGTGATGGTGCTCTGCGATGTGTCCGGCTCGGTCGCCGCGATGTCGCAGTTTCTGCTGATGTTCCTCTATGCGCTGAACGAGGCTTTGTCAGATATTCGGTCCTTCGCTTTCGCGGGTTCGCTGATTGAGGTCAGCGATATCCTGGCCAAAGAGCCGGTCGAACAGGCCATTACCAAGATCATGGAGACCATCGGTTTTGGGTCCT
>CAIUPC010000722.1 GCA_903900905.1 uncultured Acetobacteraceae bacterium | reverse complement strand
CCGTACGCTATTGAGCTCTCGCAAGGCGTGGATGCCGACCTCCGTCGGCATGACGGGTACCGGCGAAGCCCCTTCAAGCGCCCGTAGCATAAGCGGGCTGCTATGAAACGCCGCGCCGCCATTCTGATCAGCGGCCGCGGCTCCAACATGGAGTCGCTGCTGCGCGCCGCCCGCCATCCTGATTACCCCGTGGAGATCGTGCTGGTCCTGTCCAACCGGCCCGAAGCCGCGGGGCTGGCGACGGCAGCCGCGGCCGGCATCCCGGCCTTGGCCATCGACCACCGCCCCTTCAAGGGCGATCGCGGCGCGCATGAGGCCACCATCAACGCCGCGCTGACCACCGCACGGGTGGAATTTGTCTGCCTCGCCGGATACATGCGGCTGTTGACCCCGGTCCTGGTCGAGGCCTGGGCGGGCCGGATGCTCAACATCCACCCAAGCCTGCTGCCCGCGTTTCCGGGCCTGCACACCCATGAGCGGGCCTTGGCGGCTGGCGTCAAAATTCATGGCTGCACCGTGCATCTGGTGACTCAGGGCATGGATGAGGGGCCGATCGTGGCGCAGGCTGCGGTGCCGGTGCTGCCGGGCGATACGGCGGAGTCGCTGGGGGCACGCGTCTTGGTGCGGGAGCACGCAATTTATCCCGCGGCCCTCGCGGCTCTGGCCCTTGGTGTGGTGGCTTTGTCACCTGGGGCGGAGGCGGCGCTGCTGAACCCCTTGCCGTTGCCGGCAACCCTGCCATAAAACGCGCTATCTGACTTTCAACCGATATCGGGGGCCCCAATGGCCGAACACACCAGCACGCGGTTCCGTGGACCAGAGACCCAGGAAGCCTTCCTGGCCGACCGCCTCAGTTTTTGGGCCGGGTTCACCAATGCGACAGTCGGGACCATCATTTTCCTGGTCCTGCTGCTGATCGCGATGGGCGTATTCCTTCTCTGACCCATGCGTGGCGGGACGCGTTACGTTACGTATCCCGCGCGTCTGGCTGATGTGGACAGGCGCTATCGCCGATCGAGGCTGAAACGGCCACCGCCCAGCGCGAAGAGCTGGAGGAAGCCGCCAGCCATGCAAATATTCTTCATCAAATGCACCATCTGGCCGCGATCGGCTGGATGGTAATGCACGGCTACGGCCGTCGCGATGCACCATCCGGCGAGCAACAGGGCGGCCCAACGGGTCTTAAAGCCGACCAGAACGGTGATGCCGCCCAGAATCTCCACGCCCACTGTGACGCCATAAGCCAAGGGTGGATTGGGGATCGCCAATTTGGCGAAGGTCGCGAGGGTCGCATCCGGGGCCATGGCTTTCATGATGCCGGATTGCAGAAAGATCGCGCTCATCATCAGGCGGCCGAATAACGCGACGACGGCATTCATGGCGTAGCCCCGGGGCGATGCAAAATGTGGGCGGGCCGGCTGGCCCACCCACACCATGGAAGAGTCAGACGGAGGCGATCAGCCAACGATCTCGGTGCCGGCGAAGAAATACGCGATTTCAACGGCGGCGTTTTCCAGGCTGTCGGAGCCGTGGGCCGAGTTGGCCTCAATGCTCTCAGCGAACAGCTTGCGGATCGTGCCCTCGGCGGCGTTCGCGGGGTTGGTGGCGCCCATGACGTCACGGTAAGCCGCCACGGCGTTCTCACCTTCCAGGACCTGTACAACCACCGGGCCGGAGGTCATGAAGGTCACGAGGTCGCGGAAGAACGGGCGGGCGGCATGCACGCCATAGAAGCTCTCGGCCTGGGCGGTGGTCATGTGGATGCGCTTCTGCGCGACGATGCGCAGGCCGGCGGCTTCGATCACGGCATTGACCTGACCGGTCAGATTGCGGCGGGTCGCGTCGGGCTTGATGATGGAGAAAGTGCGTTCGGTCGCCATGGCGGCCTCCTGAAAGTGCGGGGGAAGGGTGCGGGCGGGGCTTTAGACGCTCCCCTGCGGCCCGGCAACCCTTCTCACCGCGGAGCCGAGTCCTGATCAGGACATTTTATGCGGCGAATCCGATTGAGCGGATGGCAGCACGGCCGGCGGGATTACGCCCGCGTGCGCCGGGTGCGGCGCGCGCCAATCAGGGCGGTCAGTCCGAAGCCGAGCACCGCCAGAGTCGTGGGTTCCGGCGTCTGCACCAGTAGGTCCTGTGTCCCGGCTGATGTGCTGGGATCGCCAAAGATGCCATTGTCCAGGGCCATGAGCCCGATCGCGCGCGGGCCAGTGCCATCGATGGATTGCACATATGTCTGCGCCAGGGCGATGGCCCCGCTCGGGTCTTCTGGAGTCGTGAAGTAAATATTGCCTGAGGTTACGTCCAGCGCGTCACCTGGTGTCTCCCGCACGATCTCCCAGATCGCGATTTGCAGCGCAGTCGCCTTCAGTGAGGTCATTGGCGCATTCAGGTTGGGCGCATAGCGGCCGAACAGCTCTGTGATTTGGTCAGCTTTTGTCGCGCCCATGCCGCCGATATTGGTGGTGCCTGAAGACAACGGCACCAGGTCATAGGTGATCGAAGAATTGTCGATGAACTGACGAGGTTCGATGCAAAACGCATAAAACTGCGCCCCAATACCATTGCCAATGATCCGAAAGAGTTCACTGCCACCGGTCGCGTTCATCAGAAACCGTTCGGGATCCTGGGTGGAGTTGAGCTGTGGCGCCCCAGGGCCGCTGACGATGGACCGTTGCACGAGGCCACCGGCGGGATCCGCTCCGAGGAAGGTGGCGATCACCGTGCCGGCATGGGCTTGCCCGGCCATGAGCAGCAACGCGGCCCCTGCCATGGCGGCGCCAATGCGGGCCTTGCCGGGCAAGGACGAAAAAATAGCCTGCCGAGTAGAAAAAAACATGACTACGGTTCCCAGATCGCACGAAAGACCAACATTTCGTGCGACTGAACCAGCAGCGCGGCAATTCAAACGCAATTCAAAAAATTGCGATCATCGTAATATAGCGTCATTCTGATCGAATGATTAAAAAATTATACATTCGTATGCGGTGTTATTGTCTTAGCAGTGCCGCACTCAATCGTGCCTGTCTCGCCTGCCGCGGTCCGCGCGCAATCCCGAGAACAGCGTTGAGATCGCTTAAAGCCGCTCCGAGCACCGGGTCCTCCACCGTCGCGAACTGCGTGACATGGCCCGCCATCCCGGCGGCGATGTGGTTCGCCAGAACCCGCAGCCCGGCCAAGGTCGCGGACGTATGGTTGAGAGTCCCGCTATCGGCCGCCGTGACCACGGATGCGGATGCCTCAGCAAAGACCGCGGTCAGGGCGATCAGCGCCCCAAGCGATAAGGCTTCCTCATCGCCGCCCTGACCGGCACGACCCAGCCGGGGCAGCAGGAAACGAAAGGCGCCGAGCAGGGCGACCGTCCCAACGGCGTCCTCCACGTCGCGGAACCCCAGCGCCATGCGCTCATAGGCTGAACCATCCGGCCCCAGCTGGGCGGCGCGTGGCACCGCGCAGCCATCCAAGGTCACGGCACAATGGCGCGACGGACGAAGAGCGTGGAATCCTGGCATGTCCTTCAGGCTCAGCCCCGGGGTGTCCCGCGGCACCAGGAACGCGCCATACCGCTTACGCCCGGCCTCCTCGGCGGTGATCGCGAACACGATAATTGTATCGGCTGAAGGGCCGTTGCTGACCCACGCTTTCTCACCGGTGATCCGGACGATATCCCCGTCGATCACGGCGCGGGTGGTCAGCAGTTTGGGATGTGCGCCTACGCCCGGTTCGGAGATCGCGACCGAGACGCCTTTGCCCCGCAGCGCGGCCTGTTGCGCCTCGGTCCCGAAACCCATGATGAAGTGGCGGTACACCAGTTGCCGCCCACCCCAGGCGCCACCGATACCGAGCAGGCCGGTGCGCGCGACCAGCGCCGCTTTGACCGCGGCGATGGCGCTGTAGTTCGGTTCGGGGTCGAACAGGCCAGCCTGTTCCATGCCGGGAAACGGATCCTCGGCCGGGTTCGGGCACAGTGCCAGCCAGGCGTCGATGCGGGCGTTGGTTGCGTCAGACATAATGCCTCGGGATAAGTCTGTTTTCGCGGGCCTCGCGCGCCAGCTGATCGCGGAAATCGGGATGCGCGAGCGCGATCAGCGCTTTGGCGCGCTCGGGCACCGATTTGCCCTTGAGATTGGTGATTCCGTATTCCGTCACGACATACATCATGTCCGAACGGGTGGTGGTGACGATATTGCCCAAAGTCAGATCGAGCACGATCCGGCTCTTGCGCACGCCGCCTTTTTCATAGGTCGAGGACAGGCAGATGAACGATTTCCCATCCTTGGACGCATAAGCCCCGCGCACGAACTGCGCCTGCCCGCCGGAGCCGCTGATATGCCGGTGGCCGTCGGATTCCGACGCCGCCTGGCCCTGCAAATCCAACTGGGTCGTGTTGTTGATCGCCACCACCCGATCGTTCCGCATGATAATATCCGGCAGATTCACATATTCGATCGGCAACATATGAAAATCGGGATTGCAGTCCAGCGTATCATACAAAGCCTGCGACCCAAGCGCGAAAGTGTAAACGATCTTGCCGGGATACAGCTGCTTCGCCGAACCGGAAATGCGTCCGGCGCGATACAAGTCGGCGATGCCATCGGTCATCATTTCGGTATGCACGCCAAGATCGCGCACACCGCTCTCTTGCAGCAGTGAGCAAACGGCGTTCGGCATGCCGCCGATGCCGATTTGCAGGCAGGACCCATCCTCGATTTCATTCGCGATCAGACGGGCAACCGTGCGGTCGATGTCTGTCGGCGGCGGGTTGGGCAGTTGCGGCATCGGCGCGTTGTCGCCGGTGATGACGTAATCGACTTCGCCGCGATGCAGGCTGTTCTGTTCCCCAAAAACGTGAGGCATCGACGTGCTGGTTTCGACGATGACGGTTTTCGCCCGCTCGATAATGGCGCGGTACCACAGATGGTTGGCGCTGAAATTGAAATGCCCGCTTTCGTCCATGGGGCGGGTCTTGATGACAACGACATCGACCGGGTCGATAAACCGCCGGTAATAGTCGGGAATTTCGCCAAGATTGCAGGGGATATAATGGCTGATGCCAGCGTCATGTTTACGCCGATCATAGCCGCCCATGTGCCAGCTGAACCAGAAGAAGTGTTCGCCAGCCGGATCGGTTTCCAGAATCGCGCGCGGCCTGGTCGCCAGCGCGGATCGGATCCCGATATGCCTCAGTTCCGCTTTGCGGGCAGCGAGTGCGGTGTCGAACAGATCCGGTTGATTGAAGGTGGCGCCATAATCCAGCCAGTCCCCCGATCGCACCAGCGCGGCCGCGTCTGCGGCTGAAATGGGGCGCGCCTGTTTCATTCCATTCTCTGGCACCGCGTCGGTATCCTCATGCGTTTTTTAATTTGGCCAGTATGACGAAAACGCCTCCGGCATCACCGACACCGGAGGCGTATCAATCCTCGGACACCACGGGGGCGCACACAAGTGGGGCGTGATTCCCCAGGGTGATCACATTTGGCTTTCGGGGAAGCGGCACCCGCATAAAAACCGTCATCCTCGGGCTTGTCCCGAGAATCGCCCGCGGCACTGTCGTTGATTTGATTAGTAAAATACTGATAAGCGTGCGGCTGGTGATCCTCGGGACAAGCCCGAGGATGACGGTTTTTGGCGGAAATCTGCCATATGCGATAACCCTGCGTGATTCCCTGTTTGTTTAACCCCGCCCGCCTTCGAAGAACTCTTTGACCTTGGCGAAGAACCCGGCGTTTTCCGGGCTGCCCTTGGGGTTGGTCTGGTCGTCTGCCTCGAACTGCTCCAGCAAGTCGCGCTGACGGGCGGTCAGGGCCTGCGGGGTTTCGACCGCGACCTCGATCACCATGTCGCCGCGGGCGGGGTTGCGCAGGACGGAGAAGCCCTTGCCGCGCAGCCGGAACTGCTGCCCGGTCTGGGTGCCCGGCGGGATCTTCACCCGCGCCTTGGTGCCATCGATCACCGGCACTTCGACGTCGCCACCCAAGGCCGCCTGGGTCATCCGCAGCGGCACCCGCATCAGGATATGCGCGCCCTCCCGCTGGAAGAATGCATGCGCGCGGATGCTGATATGGACATAGAGATCGCCGTTGCGGACACCCTGGCCGCCGGCCTCGCCCTGCTCCTGCAGGCGGATGCGGTTGCCGTCTTCGACGCCGGCGGGGATGGCGACCTCGATGGTCCGGGTCTGTTGCACGGTGCCGGCGCCGCGGCAGATGCGGCAGGGGTTGCGGATGGTCTTGCCCTGGCCGCCGCAGGTCGGGCAGGTCCGCTCGATCATGAAGAAGCCCTGCTGCGCCCGCACCTTGCCGTTGCCGCGGCAGGTGCCGCAGGTCTCGGCGGCGCGGCTGGCATCCGCCGAACCGCTGCCGGTGCAGGTGTCGCAGGTGATCCGGGTCGGGACCTTGATGGAGGATTTGACGCCGGCGAAGGCCTGTTCGAGGTCGATTTCGACCGCCTGCGCGATGTCATTGCCGGTGCGCGGACGCCCGCCGCGATTGCCGCCCATCTGGCCGAACATCTGTTCAAAGATATCGCCGAGCCCACCGCCGCCGAAATCGAACCCGCCGGCCTGGCCCCCGCCGCCACCTTGCTCAAACGCGGCATGGCCATACCGGTCGTAGGCGCCGCGCTTCTGATCATCCTTCAGGACGTCATAGGCCTCGCTGAGTTCCTTGAATTTGGCTTCGGCCTCTTTGTCACCCGGATTGCGGTCCGGGTGGTATTTCATGGCGAGTTTGCGGTACGCCTTCTTGAGGTCATCCGCGGAGGCGTCTTTGGCCACGCCGAGCGTGGTGTAGAAATCTTGCTTGGCCATGTCAGCCCATTCCTTAGGCACTGAATCAAAACAAAGTCGCGCCCGCCTTCAGATGAAGCGCGGGCGCGACCCTTAGCCAATCGGGCGAGGGATCCTCAGCCCTTCTTCTTCTTGTCGTCGACTTCTTCGAATTCGGCGTCGACGACCTTCTCGTTCGGGTTGGCGCCGCCCGGGGCAGCCCCGCTTGCCGCCTGGGTTGCCTCGGCTTCGGCCTTATACATGGCCTCCCCGATTTTCATGGCGGCTTGCGACAGGCGTTCGGTGGCCTGTTTCAGCGCTTCGGCATCGGTGCCTTCCAGCGCGGTCTTGGCGGCGGCGATCGCGGCTTCGGCTTCGCCCTTATCCTGGGCGCCGAGCTTGTCGCCATGCTCGCTCAGGTTTTTCTCGACCTGATGCACCAGGCTTTCGGCGTGGTTGCGGGCTTCCACCATCTCGCGGCGCTTCTTGTCGGCTTCGGCATTCGCCTCGGCTTCTTTGACCATGCGCTGGATGTCGGCTTCCGACAGGCCGCCGGAGGCCTGGATGCGGATCTGCTGTTCCTTGCCGGTCGCCTTGTCCTTCGCCTGGACGGAGACGATGCCGTTTGCGTCGATGTCGAAGGTCACTTCGATTTGCGGCACGCCACGCGGGGCGGGCGGCAGGCCGGTCAGGTCGAAATTGCCCAGCAGCTTGTTATCGGCCGCCATTTCGCGCTCGCCCTG
>CAIUPC010000721.1 GCA_903900905.1 uncultured Acetobacteraceae bacterium | reverse complement strand
TGGACCCAAAGGCGCCACCCCAACCGCCCAAACCGGGGCCATTGCCGCTGTGGGCCGCAAGCAATTAGTGTGCCGGACAGCACTGGGCTTGTCCCGAGGATCGCCCGCAGCATTGCCGTTGATTTTATTAGTAAAATACTGATGCCCGTGCGGCTGGAGATCCTCGGGACAAGCCCGAGGATGACGGTTTTTGGCGGAAATCTGCCATATGCGATACCCCTGGCATGACGGAGATGGGGCTTGTAGGACGCGGTCCGACACCGCTACCTCGGCGTTCAGTCTTACGGCTTCGCCCCGTACTGCGCGATCAGATACTGCGTGATCTCCGCCGCCACCGCGTCGTCGATCGGGGCGCCGAAGGCCACGCGCATCTTGGTGACCTCTGCCTTCCAGGTTTCCGGCGCCAGGAAGCGCGAGTTCATCTTGATATAGTCCGTCGTGTGGCAGGCGCCGCAATTGGCCGCCACCACATCCTGGCCAGGCCCAGCCGCCAGATCGCCATCCGCCGCCATGGCCGGAGCGGCCAGCAACAGGCCCATCACTGCAAGTGCGCGCATCATGCCACCATCACCGTCAGGGTTTGCGGGACATTGTTGTGATAGCCGGCGGGATTGCGCACCAGCGTCACCGCCTGCGCCTCCCCGGTGTTGGACACCGCGCGCGCCGAGACATCGCAGGGCCCTGGCGGCAAGGCGCCGGAGGCCAGGCTGAACGCCCGGAACGCGTATTTGCCCATATCCTGCCCCAGCACCGCCGGTTTCCAGGTTTTGCCGCCGTCGAAGGTGACCTCCACGGTCTTGATGCCGTGGCCGCGATCCCAGGCGACGCCGCGCACGGTGAAGCCGGCCTTCGGCGCCTTCGCGCCATCCAACGGTTCGGCGATGACCGAGTTCACCACCATCTCCGTTATCGGCCAGGTATTGGCGTCCTGCTGCGACTCGAATGGCACATCGACCGGGAACAGCTTCGCCGGCACCCGGTAGCCCTTCTGGATCCAGAAATTGGTCAGCGGCTTGCTGCTGATCTGGATCGCATTCAGGTGCTTCATCCAATAGGTCGCGGTCCAGCCGGGAACGATCAGCCGCGCCGGGAAGCCGTTCAGCAGTGGCAGTGGCTGCCCGTTCATCGACGTCGCGATCAGCACGTCGTCCGACAGCGCGACCTTCACCGGGATGCTCTTATGGAACAGAGGAGTCGCCGGGTTCGGCGCGGTATCAGCGCCGGCGAGCCAGACCTCGATCGCGCCCGACTTCACCCCGGCCCGTGCCAGCACGTCCTTCAGGCGCACCCCGCGCCAGACGGCGTTGCCCATGGCGCCGTAGCCCCATTCGACGCCCGGCACATGCGGTTCGAACAGCCCGCGCCGGTTGCCGGAGCATTGGCAGACCGCGGTGATTTCGGCCTGCTTGAAGGTGCGCAGGTCCGGCAGTGTCAGTTTTATGGGCTTTTCCGCCGCGTCGCCGCCGATGGTCAGGGACCAGGTCTTCAGGTCCTCCATGGTCGGGATGCCGGACAGGTGGTAGCGCACGAAGAAGCGGTCGTTGGGCGTGATCGCGTTGGAGAAGGCGTCGATCGGGGTTTCGTAGTTCGGGGGACGGTTGGTCAGCTCGATCAACGGCTGTTTGCCGGGCAGGCGCACCAGCGTTGCGGCATCTCGCGTGCCCTCCGG
>CAIUPC010000720.1 GCA_903900905.1 uncultured Acetobacteraceae bacterium | reverse complement strand
CCCGGACAAGCCGGGCCATGACGATTGAGGCGATCGCGCGCATTCGTTTCCGCGATCTGTGAACGCGGTAGGGACAAGCCCGGGGATGACGGTTTTGGCGCAAACTTGTCCAATGCGATCGCCCTGTCACGGGCCTGCAAACCGATTGACGGTCGGGTCCCGCCCGCCTATAAGCCGCCCCCTGCGACGGGCCATCTCATTGGGTGGCCCGCGTTCGCGTCCGTGTGGATTTGATGTCCACAGGGGTTGTAAAAGAGTTTCGGAGAATTGTCGTGAAGCGCACCTACCAACCGTCGAAGCTGGTCCGCAAGCACCGGCACGGGTTCCGCGCCCGGATGGCCACCGTCGGCGGCCGCAAGGTGCTGGCCAACCGCCGCGCCAAGGGCCGTAAGCGCCTTTCCGCCTGATCCCATCCGCGGCAACAGGGGCGTGCCATGACGGGCGATCCCATGACGGGCGATCCCATCCTGGCCGCGTCACCCCCGGTTTTGACACCGCCCGCCAGGCTCGGCCGTATGAAGCAACGTGCGGAGTTCCTCCGCGCGGCTGCGAAAGGCCGGAAAGCCGCGACCCATGGGGTGGTGGTGCAGGCCTTGTCGCGTGGCGACTCGGACCCGGTCCGGTTGGGCTTCACCGTCACCAAGAAAGTCGGCAACGCCGTGATCCGCAACCGGACCCGCCGCCGCCTCAAAGAGGCCGCCCGGCTGGAACTGGCGGATCGGCCGGTGCCCGGCTTCGATCTGGTGCTGATCGGGCGCGACCACACGCGTGGGCGCCCGTTCCTGGCGCTGCGCGACGATATCAAACGTGCTCTGGCCAAGGCCGGTGTGCCATGACCCCCGTTGCCGCCGTCGCGGTGGGCGTGGTGCGCACCTATCAATGGACGATCCGGCCGCTTATCGGCGCCAATTGCCGGTTCTGGCCAAGCTGCAGCGAATACGCGGTGCAGGCCTTTCGCGGGCACGGCGCGTTGCGCGGCGGCGCGCTCACGGCGAAGCGCATCCTGCGCTGCAATCCCTGGCATGAGGGCGGCATCGACCCCGTCCCTGACCCTGACCGCCGGAAGGCACGTTAATGGACCAGAAGAGACTCTTCCTCGCGATCGCGATCTCGCTCGGCATTTTGCTGGGCTATCAGACGTTCATCGCACCGATGCTGCCCAAACCGCCCGCCGCGGTGGTGCATGAGGCCGAACCGCCGAAGCCCGCCGGCAGCCCGGCCGCGGTCGCCCAGTCCACGCCAACGGTCCCCAAAATCGTGCCCCGGGTTGAGATCAATGCGCCGAAGGTGCGCGGTTCGATCAGCCTGCTCGGCGGGCGGCTCGACGACCTCGTTCTGACCGACTATCGGGAGACACTCGCCCCGGACTCGCCCTTCGTGCGGCTGCTGGAGCCGCGGTCGGACGCCCACCCCTATTATGTGCAATATGGCTGGACCCCCGCCACGGGGGAGACCGTTAAAGTCCCCGATAACGACACCGTCTGGTCCGCCCCCCCCGGTGTGACCCTGACCGACAAGACCCCCGTCACCCTGTCCTGGGACAATGGCGAGGGTCTGACCTACCAGCTCGAACTGACGGTCGACGCCGACTACCTGTTCACCGTCCAACAAAGCGTCCGTAACAACGGAGGCCAACCGGTTAAGCTGTTCCCCTGGTCGCGCATCCGCCGCGACTACACACCCGAGGTCGCGGGCTATTACGTCCTGTTCGAGGGCCTCTACGGCGTCGCCGACGGTACCTTGAAAGAGATGAAATACGAGGACACCAAATCAGGCGGCGAGAAAAAGAAGGGCATCGCCTTCGAATGGACCGGTGCCGGCGGCTGGGTCGGCATCACCGACAAATATTGGCTCGCCGCCCTGATCCCGGATCAGGCCGTGCCGCAGACCGTCAATTTCCGGCATATCGACGACCATGGTGATCGCTATCAGGTCGATTACCTGGTCAAGGATCCCCAGACGATCGCGCCCGGCGGGGCGGCCGCTTTGGACTCGCATATCTTCGCCGGCGCCAAGCTGGTGCATGTGCTGGACCGCTACCAGGACGCGCTGAACCTGCCGCATTTCGACAAAGCGGTGGATTTCGGCTGGTTCTACTTCCTGACCAAACCCATCTTCTTCGCCATCGATTACCTGAACGGGCTCATCGGCAATTTCGGCCTCGCCATTCTGGCCTTCACCGTCTTCGCCAAGGCGCTGTTCTTCCCGCTGGCCAATTACTCCTACCGCTCCATGAGCAAGATGAAGCTGCTGGGGCCGAAGGTCACGGCCCTGCGTGAACGTCTGAAAGACGATCCGCAGCGCATGCAGCAGGAGATGATGCAGCTTTACAAAGCGGAGAAGGTGAACCCCGCCTCCGGCTGTCTGCCGATGCTGGTGCAGATCCCGGTGTTCTTCTCGCTCTATAAGGTGATCTTCGTGACCATCGAGATGCGGCAGGCGCCGTTCTTCGGCTGGATCCACGATCTGTCGGTGGTCGATCCCACCAACATCTTCAACCTGTTTGGCCTGATCCCCTTCGATCCCACGACGCTGCCGGCCTTTGGGTCGTATCTGCATCTCGGCGTGTGGCCGGTGATCATGGGCATCACCATGTACCTCCAACAGAAGCTGAACCCGCCGCCGCCGGACCCGGTGCAGGCGCGCCTGTTTCAGTTCATGCCCATCCTGTTTACCTTTATGATGGGCAGCTTCCCCGCCGGCCTGGTGATTTACTGGAGCTGGAACAACGCACTATCGATCGGACAACAATGGCTGATCATGAGCCAGACCAAGCTGGACAAGCCGAACCTGGCACGCACCTGACGGCAGAGGAGCAGGCCGCCGCCATCGAGCGTGGCCGCCTGCTCTTCGCCGCCGAGTGCCAGTTCTACTACGCCGCCCAGCGCCTGGACCAACTGCCCGCGATGGATCGTCCCGAGATCGCCTTCGCCGGGCGATCGAACGTCGGCAAATCGTCGCTGCTGAACAAACTGACGGGGCGCAACCATCTGGCGCGCACCTCGTCTGAGCCCGGCCGCACGCGCCAGCTGAACTTCTTCAACCTCGGTGATCGCCTCAGCCTGGTGGATATGCCAGGCTATGGCTATGCCAAGGCGTCGAAGGAGATCAAAGGCGATTGGCAGGACCTGATGTTCGACTACCTGCGCGGGCGCCCGACGCTGCGCCGGGTGGTGTTGCTGCTCGATTCGCGGATCGAGGTGAAGGACCTCGACCTCAAGGTCATGGGCCTGCTGGAT
>CAIUPC010000719.1 GCA_903900905.1 uncultured Acetobacteraceae bacterium | reverse complement strand
GCGCGCCCATGTCGGTGGCCAGCGTCGGCTGATAGCCCACCGCGGTGGGGATGCGGCCCAGCAGCGCCGACACTTCGGCGCCCGCCTGGGTGAAGCGGAAGATGTTGTCCACGAAGAACAGCACGTCCTGGCCTTCTTCGTCGCGGAAATATTCCGCCATCGACAGGCCGGACAGACCGACGCGGGCGCGGGCGCCCGGCGGCTCGTTCATCTGACCATACATGAGGGCCACTTTCGAGCCTTCGAGCAGGTTATGGTTCTCGTCCATCTTGATAACGCCGGCATCGATCATTTCGTGATACAGATCGTTGCCTTCACGCGTGCGCTCACCGACGCCGGCGAACACCGACACGCCGCCATGCGCCTTGGCGATGTTGTTGATCAGTTCCTGAATGAGCACCGTCTTGCCCACGCCGGCGCCGCCGAACAAGCCGATCTTACCACCCTTGAGGTAGGGGCAGAGCAGATCGACGACCTTGATGCCGGTCACGAGAATTTCGGCCGAGGTGGCCTGCTCGTCGAAGCTCGGCGCCTCGCGATGGATCGGGTACCGCTTGGTGTGAACGACCGGGCCCATTTCGTCGATCGGATCGCCGACGACGTTCATGATGCGGCCCAGCGTCCCCGGGCCGACCGGCACCGTGATCGGCGCCCCGGTGTCAACCACTTCCTGACCGCGGACCATGCCGTCGGTGCTGTCCATGGCGATGCAGCGGACGGTGCGTTCGCCCAGCTGCTGCGCCACTTCCAGAACCAGGAGGCGGTCTTCAATCTTGGAATGCAGCGCGTTCTGAATGAACGGCAGCTCGCCATCGAACTGCACGTCCACCACGGCGCCCAGCACCTGGGTCACGCGTCCGACGATGTTACTGGCCATAATGATGTTCCTCTGCGCGTTACGGGATCAGACGGCTTCTGCGCCGGAAATGATCTCGATCAGTTCCCTGGTGATGTTGGCCTGGCGGGCCCGGTTGTAGTTCTGCGTCAGCCGCTTGATCATGTCACCCGCATTGCGGGTGGCGTTATCCATCGCCGACATCCGCGCGCCATGCTCACCCGCGGCGCTTTCCAGCAACGCGCGATAGACCTGGATCGCCAGAGCCTGCGGCAGCAGCTGGGCGAGGATGGTTTCCTCGTCCGGCTCATAATCATAACCAGCGCTGCTGGCATCGGTCGCCTGCGCTTCCGGCGGCGGTGGCGCCGGGATGATCTGCTGCTGCGTCACTTCCTGGGCGATGACCGATTTGAAGCGGTTATAGACCAGTGTCGCAACGTCAATTTCCCCGGCGGCCAGCATCGCCGTCACGGTGGTGCTGATGCCCTCCGCGTCAGTGAAGTCGATCCGGCGCTTGCCGGCGAAGGTCACGCCGTCAATCAGGCGGGACGCCAGCTCACGGCGCAGATAATCGCGCCCCTTGCGGCCGACGGTCAGGATCTTGACCGTCTTGCCCTCGGCTTCGAGCTGCCGCGCCAGAAGGCGCGTCGCCCGGCCGATATTGGTGTTGAACGCGCCGGCCAGACCACGATCGGCCGTCACCGCGATCAGCAGATGGACCTTATCGCGGCCGGTTCCGATCAGAAGCTGCGGCGCCGTCGGCGACCCCGCCACCGAAGCGGACAGAGCGCTAACCATGCGATCCATCCGTTCGGCATAGGGGCGTGCCGCTTCCGCCTGTTGCTGCGCGCGACGCAGCTTGGATGCCGCCACCATCTTCATGGCGGAGGTGATCTTCTGCGTCGACTTCACGCTCGCGATGCGTGTGCGCAGTGCCTTCAAACTGGGCATGGCGGGTCGCTACCCTTAGGTGAAGGACTTGGAGAACGAGTCCAGGAACGCGATCAGCTTCTTCTCGGTATCAGCCTTGATCTCGAGATCGGTGCGGATCGCATCCAGGATGCCCGGCTCGCGGGACTTGATGTCAGCGATCAACTGCGCTTCGAACGCGCCGATACGGTTGATGCCGAATTTGTCGAGATAGCCGCGCACACCCGCGAAAATCGCCACCACCATCTCTTCGATCGGCAGCGGCTTGAACTGCGGCTGCTTCAGCAGCTCGGTCAGACGCGAGCCACGCGCCAGCAGCTGCTGGGTCGAGGCGTCGAGGTCGGACGCGAACTGCGCGAAGGCGGCCATTTCGCGATACTGCGCGAGTTCCAGCTTGATGCGCCCGGCAACCTGCTTCATCGCCTTGACCTGCGCGGCGGAACCAACGCGGGACACGGACAGACCGACGTTCACGGCCGGGCGGATGCCCTTGAAGAACAGTTCGGTCTCAAGGAAGATCTGGCCGTCGGTGATCGAAATCACGTTGGTCGGAATGTAGGCGGACACGTCGCCGGCCTGCGTCTCGATGACCGGCAGCGCGGTCAGCGAACCGGCGCCGAGCTCGTCGTTCATCTTCGCGGCGCGT
>CAIUPC010000718.1 GCA_903900905.1 uncultured Acetobacteraceae bacterium | reverse complement strand
GGCGGAGAAGATGATCGCGGCTTACGATGACGCCTATGCCAAGGGTCTGGGCGCGGTGCAGTTCGAGGGCGCGATGATCGACGTGCCGGTGGTGAACCGGGCGCGGACGGTGGTGGCGCGGGCGGCGGCGATCCGGGGGCGCATTCCCGGCGTCTAACCACCGCTGACAGGGGCGGGGGAATCTGTTAGCGGATCGCGAAACCCCCTTACCCCGCTGGTGCCATGTTCATCGACGCCCGAACCGTGGAACAAAGCGCCGTCGTCGAAACCGGCGTGTGCATTATCGGGGCCGGCGCCGCGGGGATCACCCTCGCGATGTCGCTCCGGTCTGCCGGGTTCCCGGTCGCGGTGTTGGAAAGTGGCGATTTCGAGCTGGACGAGGCGACGCAGGACCTCGATGCCGGGGACCTCGCCGGCGTTACCAATTATCCCCCCGATATTTCCAGGCTGCGGTTTTTCGGGGGCACGACCAACCATTGGGCGGGCTGGTGCCGACCGCTCGATGAGGCGGATTTTCTGCCGCGCGCTGGTGTGCCGCTCAGCGGGTGGCCGATCCGGCGGGCCGATTTGAGGCCGTATTATGATCAGGCGCAGAAGGTCTGTGAGCTAGGACCACCGGACTACGATGCGGATGCCTGGATTCAGGCGGTCGGCGGGCCCGGTCCAAAATTCGACCCTCGCCGGTTGAAGGCAGCGCTGTTCCAGGTCAGCCCGCCGACGCGGTTTGGCGAAACATACCGGGAGGCGTTGCGCCAGGCGGACAGCGTGACCGTCTACCTCAATGCCAATGCCGCCGAACTGCAGGCCAACGGCACGGCGTCTTCGGTTGAGCAGGTGAACGTCCGCTGCCTCAACGGCCGCGCCTTCGCGGTGCGGGCGCGCTGTGTGGTGCTCGCGGCCGGCGGGTTGGAGAACGCCCGCGTGCTGCTGTTGTCCAACAAAGTGCAGCCGGCTGGGCTGGGCAATACCAACGATGTCGTGGGCCGGTATTTCATGGACCACCCCTGGTTCACCTATGCCGGCATCGCTCGCTTTGAGCGTCCGGATCCCAAACTGCCGCTGTTTTTCGGTCAAACCACAGTGCGGGAGACGTCGGTATTCACCACCCTCGCCGCTGGTGATGAGGCGCCGGACAGCGCCGATTCTGGCGGTGGATTTCGGATCGTCCTGGATAAAGCGTTCCGGATCGTCGAGGGCGTGGATTCCCTGAAAACCCTCGGCAGCGCTTTGTCGCACTTCTCCCTGCCGGCGGACCTCTGGCACCACCTCGGCAGCGTCCTGCGGGATCGCGACGCGGTGGCGGACTCGCTCTACAAGAACACGTTCGGCCGCCGTAGCAGTCCGTTCACCCCGAAAATCCCCACCAGCGGGCCGGTTGTCGGGGCATCGATGGATATCAATATCGAGCAGGCGCCGAACCCCGAGAGCCGGGTGACACTGACCCGCAAGCGCGACGCGCTGGGTCAAAATCGTCTCCTGCTGGACTGGCGCCTGGGCGAAACCGAGCGGAACACCTATCGCCGCGCCTGCGCCTTCGTAGCCCAGGAATTCGGCCGCCTCGGCATTGGCCGCGTCGCCACCACGCCGCTGCAAGCCAAGGCCTGGCCACCCAATATGGTGGGCAGCCGGCACCATATGGGGACGACCCGCATGTCCGATAATCCAAAAACCGGGGTCGTCGATGCCCAATGCCAGGTGCACGGGATCAGCAACCTCTTTATCGCGGGCAGTTCGGTGTTTCCGACCTCCGGCTACGCGAACCCGACCCTGACCATCGTCGCCTTGGCGCTGCGCCTGGGCGATGAACTGCGGCGGAGGATGGCATGACCGCCACCAGACGCGCGGCGCTGGGCTTTGCCGGGCTTGCTCTGACGGCCGGCTTTGCGCGGGCGGAACGAGGCGGCGATCCCGTCGCGCCCCTCATTGAAGCGATCACCAATCGGCCCGCCGCCGCGGCGATTGGCCGCGCCTGGTTGCGCGGGCTGGCCGAACCGCCAGACCTGGCGACCCTCCGCCAGCACGTGGCAGCGGCTTTACAATTCGGTGATCCGCGCGACCCTGGGCTTGGCACCAGCACGCAATCGGCCCAATTCACCGCCCAGGTGCGGCGGGACTTCGATGAAGGACATGTGGAAATGGTGGATGGCTGGATGTTGTCGCGGATCGAGACGCAGCTCTGTGCGATTGTCTGCCTGATCACTGAGGGAGAAGCCTGAGATGGATGCGATCGTCGGCCATACCGGCTTTGTCGGCGGCAACCTGATCCGCCAGCATGCGTTCGGAGCGACATACAACTCCCGCAATATCGCGGAGATCGCCGGACAGCAAATCGGGACTTTGGTGTTCGCCGGTGCCCAGGGCAAAAAATGGTGGGCCAATCAGAATCCGGAGGCCGATTGGGCCGGCATTCAATCCGCCCTCGATGCGATGGCGACCACGAAGGCGGATCGGGTCATTCTGATCTCGACCATCGACGTGGTGCCGCCCGTCACCGGGGCGGATGAAAGCTTCGACTGCGCCAGCCAGCCCAATCATGCCTATGGTGAAAACCGGCTGCGCCTGGAAGTGGCCCTGCGGGACCTGTTCGGGGACATCGCGGTGGTGCGTCTGCCCGCGTTGACCGGCCATGATCTGCGCAAGAACATCATCTACGACCTCGTGAACGACAACATGGTGGACAAGATCGATCCCGCCAGCCGCTTCCAGTTCTACGATCTGGAACGCCTATGGCAGGACATCGGCACGATGTCGGCGGCCGGATTAGGGCTGGTGCATCTGGTGACCGAGCCGGTGCTGACCAGCGACATCCTGGCCCGCTACTTCCCCGATGCGGTGGTGGGCACGCCGCCGGCCAGCGGCAGCCCGAGCTACGACTTCCGCACCCGCCATGCGGCGGTCTTCGGCGGTCATGGCGGCTATATCTACGATGCCGAAGAGGCGCTGCGCCGTATCGGCGCCTATATCGCCACAGCCCGGACCAGCGCCCCATGAAGCTCGCAGTCTCAAACCTCGCCTGGGATGCGCCGGAGCAGGACGCCATCCTGGAACACTTCACCGCGCTGGGCGTCAGCGGCATTGAAATCGCGCCAACCAAGGTCTGGCCCGACTGGTCCGGCGCTACGATGGGGCAGGCTGCCGCGATCCGGCGTTCGTTCGCCGCCCAGGGCTTCGAAATCCCGGCCTTACAATCGGTGTTATTCGGCCACGCCGGTTTGCAACTCTTCGCCGCCGATAGCGCACCGTTGATAGAGCACCTGACCCGGGTCGCCGGGCTCGCGGGCGCCATGGGCGCGCGGGCGATCGTCTTCGGCTCCCCCCGCAATCGCGATCGGGGTGAGATGACCCATAGCCAGGCCATGGACCGCGCGGTGCCGCTGCTGCGGCAAATCGGCGATGCCTATGCCGCGGCCGGCAGCTGCTTCTGCCTGGAGCCCAACCCCGCATACTATAACTGCAATTTCCTGACCCATTGGCAGGAGGTCGCGGAACTCGTCACCCGGGTCGGGCATCCAGGCGTTGGTGTTCATTTGGACATCGCCTGCATCCATCTCGCTGGCGACGATCCCGTGGAAGCGGTCACCGCATGCGCCCCAACGATGCGGCATTTCCACATCAGCGAGCCAGAACTGGGCGACTTCGCCCAACCCAAAATCGATCATGCCCCGGTCGGCGCCGCGCTCCGGGCCAGTGCTTATTCCGGCTATTGTTCCATCGAAATGCGGCGCCAGGCGGATCCGCTCACCAGCGTGCTTGGCGCGATCGCCCATGCGAAGGCCCATTATGGTTGATCCGGATTTCTTTCTGTCGGTCGTCATTCCCGCTTACAACGAAGAGGGCGTGATCGAAACGACCGTGCGGTCGCTGATCGAAGCCTTGAAGCAGCAGGACTTTCCCTGGGAAATCCTGGTGGTCAACGATGCCAGCCGCGACAGCACGCGTGAGATCCTGCTGCGCCTGGAAGCCGAGGAGCCGCGGCTGCGGCACTTGGACAACGAAGGCCGGCACGGCTACGGCCATGCCGTGCGTTGCGGATTGCTGGGCTTCCGCGGCACCGCGGCGATCGTGGCCATGGCCGATGGCTCGGACGCGCCTGGCGACGTGGTGCGCTATGCTCAGGTGCTGCGGGACGGGCATGATTGCGCCTTCGGCATGCGGTTCGGGCCGGGCGGTAACGTCAAAGGCTACCCGCCGGTGAAACGCATCGCCAACCGGTTGGGCAACCACCTGATCGCGCTACTGGCCGGCGTCAGCTACACCGATCTGACCAACGGTTTCAAAGGCTACAAGCGCTGGGTGATTGAGGATTTGATGCAGCCGCTGGTCTCCGGCGAATTCAATCTGACGATCGAAATGTCACTGAAGGCGGTGCTCGGCGGCGCGACCTATACCGTCGTGCCAAACAGTTGGATCCAGCGCGACGCCGGTGAATCAAAATTCAAAATGTTCAAGGTCGGCTGGCTGTATCTGATCACGATTATTTATTGCATGATCGACGCGAAATTGAAGCGCAGCGGCGCGACGCGCTGAAACAGTTTTATACCAATCCTCCTTGACGTTGACGTACCGGCCACCGTTACCCGTCATGCCGACGCAGGTCGGCACCCACGCCTTTCTCCTGTCTAACGCTGCAAAGTCGTGGATGCCGACCTCCGTCGGCATGACGGGGGACAGCCGCCGGCGACGAGTCAGCATTTCAGGCCCCCGGCTTCACGGTTTCGGCGCCACCGTTTGATCCACCACGTTCAGATCGTTGGCCAGGGTCAGGTTGGTGCTCTGGCTTTGTGAAACGATGTAATATTGCGGGCCGCCCTTGGTGGCCTCCAACACCTGCAGCAGATATTCCGACAGCAAGGCCAGAACGATGCAGGTCAGGAAGAAAAGCCCGGAAATCTGCAACGACAGCGAAACCCAGCCATTGGCGATGTCCTCTTTGAAAATCGCGATAATCACCACCAGAACCGCATAAAGCAGCGACAGCACGCTGATGCCGAGCGACATCAGCGTGCTGACCCGCAGCAACGGGCGGGCGGAGGTGGAAAACGCCAAATCGAGCGCCTTCATGAACGTCTGACGCTTGCGAGTCCGCGGGCCATCCTTGCTGCTGATCAGGCGGTCATATTCGACGGTGGCATAGGGATAGGCGGAAATCGCGGGGAGCAGGATCAGTGAGCGATGCCGATCTGAAGCCTCCAGAATGAAATTGAGAACCCGGCGGCTGAACAGGCGGTAGCCGGAGACGGCGGCCGGGACATTCACCTCGTTCAACCGTGACATTGCAACGACGAACCAGCTGAACAGGCGATTGTACGGGCCGTCGCCATGCACGCGCTCGCGCGGTAAGCCATAAACGATCTCGATGCCGTCGATGGCTTTGGCGAGCATGTCGATAATCAGTTCCGGCGGGTCGACACGCAGATCCATGGTAACGATCATATCGCCAATGGCGTGATCCAGTCCGGCGGTGATGGCGATATTGTCCCCACGGCGGGGCGCCAGCGCGTAAAGCTGGATATTGCGCGCCCGTTGCTGGACCGCGGCGATGATCGTGCGGGTCTGGTCGATGGAGGCGTCGTCGACCAGGACGATTTCATAATAGTTAAAATTCTGTTCCATCACCGCGATCAGGCGATCCAGCGCGGGCTCGATAAAATGGGCGGCATCCCGGATGCGGACAACGACGGACAGAAAGACATTCTTACGGGTCATGACTGCTTCAAGGCCCTTTCCACATACACAAAAACATCGAAGATATTGTCGATCTTGGCGCCAAGGATCGACACCAGACGCGGGTGCCGCGAGTCCTGATGAAACAGGATCGGGCGGGAGTCATCCATCTGCATGCCGTGCAGCAGGGTCTTCGTATCATACAGAGAGCGGACATGCCGCACCTTTGCGACCGCGGGCAGATAGCGGGCCGCGTCGCGCATCATCCACTCAAAACGCGACGGCCCGTTCCAGCCCATCCCACCCATCCCCAACATGCGATCCGGTTGGGCGTGCTCGGTCCAGGACACGTGCGGCGTGTAGCGCACATGGGTCAGTGAATGCAGGTGCTCCGATGGGAATGGCATGATGGAAAAGAACGGTCCATCCATGACCGTGACGCCGAGGTCTCGCAATTCCTCCGGCGGCTCGACGAGGGTGATCTCGGTCAACTGATGCGCCAGCGCCGGGGCGGGTGCGTCGCCCTGGGGAAGCAACCGGTTCAGGGCGGTGTATGTGCAGTTGAACACCCAATCGGCGGTTTCCGTCAGGCCGGTCGTGGTCTCGGTCACAAACTGACCATTGGTATCAGGGATGATCGCGCTGATATCCACGCCAAGCCGAACATCAACATTGCTGTCAGCCAATTGCCGCGCCACGGTTTCACGCAGCGGGTCGATGTTGAAGGCGGGTTCCTCAACTTCATAAACCGCTTCCAGCAGGCGTGGATTGAACAACCGCGTCACCGCCTCCGGCGGCGGCCGGAGCGGCACGCCGATGGTCTTGAACAGCTGCTCAAAATGCCGCCGCCCCACTTTGGAGTCGTTGCGGGCGATGCCGTAGATATGGCGGAAACCGGCTTCCACCGCCTCGGGGTATTTTTCGCGGAACGCCACCAGATTGGCGTGGCTTCGGGCCGCGGTCAAAAAGCTGCGGGGATAGTGGTAGCCATTATGCAACCGCGCCTGATTGACGCGGGAGGCGCGGGTCATCAGCCGGCTCTCACGCTCAAACAAAATGACCTTCGGGAAATGTTGCCGCAGCCACACGGCCAGACTGGCGCCGTAGAAGCCCCCCCCGATGACCACGACGGTCTGCGATGGGGCGGCCATGTCAGGGGAGCTTCATCAGCGCGAAGTCGCCATTATGAGCGATCATCGTCGCCTCCGCGGGCAACCCGCCTTGCAGGCGATCCGGAAACAGCAGCAGCATGTAGGTCGGGGACGGGCTGACGGGCAGGGCCGCAATCTTGCGGAAGACGGCGGTCAAATCCGCGGTTGCCTGGGTTTTGAAGGGATTGTCTCCCTGCAACTGCTTCACCACCTGGAATGCCGGGGCGACGTACATCGGCTGTTTGCTCGGGTC
>CAIUPC010000717.1 GCA_903900905.1 uncultured Acetobacteraceae bacterium | reverse complement strand
CGTTTCGGTCAGTTGGCGGCCGATGGTATAGAGCGGGTTGAGCGTGGTCAGTGGATCCTGAAAGATCGAGCCGATACGCCGACCCCGGATGCGCCGCATGCGTTCCGGCGGCAAAGCGTCGATGCGTTCGCCCTCCAGCTGGATCGTGCCCCCGGCGATGCGGCCGGGCGGTTGCAGCAGGCCGATGATGGCGGCCCCGGTGAGTGATTTACCGGCCCCGGACTCGCCGACTACGCCCAGGATCTCCCCGGCCTCGATGCTGAAGGAGACCTGATCGAGCGCGCGCAGCGTGCCCCGGCGCCCCGGGAATTCCACGATCAGATCCTGGACCGTCAGCAAAGCGCTCATCGCAGCCTCGGGTTCAGCGCGTCGCGCAGCCAGTCGCCCAGCAGATTGACCGCGAGGACCATCAACACCAGCGCCGCGCCAGGAAAGACGGTGACCCACCACTGCCCGGAGAACAGAAAATCATTCCCAAATCGAATAAGCGTGCCGAGCGACGGCTGGGTCGGCGGCAGCCCGACACCCAGGAACGACAACGTCGCCTCCGCCAGAATGGCCAGGCCGAGACCCAATGTGCCGATGACCAGGGTGGGCCCGATGACATTCGGCAGGACATGGCTGAGCATGATGCGCCAGGAGGGCACGCCGATAACCCGCGCCGCCATCACATAGTCCTTGTTCCGCTCCACGAGGGTGGAGCCCCGCACCGCCCGGGCGAAGCCAGGCCAGAGGCTGATCCCGATCGCGAAAATGATGATGTAGATCTTTACCGCCTCCTGCAGCCGGGCGGGCAGGGCGGAGGTGATGATCCCGTCGATCAGCAACGATGTCAGGATCGCCGGAAAGGTCAGCTGCACATCCGCGACCCGCATCAGAAAGGCGTCCAGAATACCACCACTGTAGCCGGCCAGCAGCCCGATGCTGACCCCGACGGTGACGGCCAGCAGCACCGAGCAAAACCCGACCAGCAGGCTGATCCGCATCCCATACATGATGGCCGACAGCACATCCCGGCCCTGATTATCGGTGCCGAGCGGATGGGTCCATTCGGCGTCCTCCCATCCCAAAGGCGGCTTGAAACTGTCCATCAGCGATAACGTCGCGACATCCATCGGGTTGTGCGGCGCCAGGATGGGGGCGAGGACGGCCCCACCCACCAGGATCAGGGCGATCACGGCCGAGATAACGGCGGTTGGCGCGGTCCGGAAGCTATAGGCCAGATCGCTGTCCAGGAAGCGGATCATACGCCGAACCGCAGCCGCGGATCGACCGCGTAATAGGCCAGGTCCACCGTGAGGTTGATCGCGACAAACAGCGCGGCGATGAGCGGCAGATAGGCCGCGATCACCGGAATATCGGCCGAGGCCACCGACTGTACCAGGAGCAGGCCCATCCCGGGCCATTGGAACACCGTCTCGGTCACCAGGGAAAACGCCACGATCCCGCCGAATTGCAGGCCGATCACCGTGATCACCGGCACCAGCGTGTTCTTCAGCGCATGGCCGAAGTTGATGGCACGGTCCGTCAGGCCACGGGCGCGGGCAAACCGCACGTAATCGGAGCGCAGGACTTCCAGCATCTCGGACCGCACCAGCCGCATGACCACGGTCATCTGGAACAGCCCCAGCGTCACCGCGGGCAATATCAACGCCCTGATACCATCCCAGGACGTGAAGCCGCTGGTCCACCAGGAGCCGATATGGGTCACCGGGCCGCGGCCAAAGCTGGGCAGCCAGCCGAGGCCCACGGAAAACATCAGGATCAGCAGAATGCCCAGCAGGAATGTGGGCAAAGACACGCCCACGAGGCTGAAGATCATGAAGGTGCGGGACAGCAGGCTCCTGGCATGGATGCCGGTATAGACCCCCATCGGCACGCCAACCGCGAACGCGAGTACCGAAGCGGTGACGGCCAGCTCCAGCGTCGCCGGCAACCGGCTCGCCAGCAGCGGACCGACCGGCTGCGCCAGGCGGTAGCTAATGCCAAAATCCCCTTTCGCGGTGGCCAGCAGGAAGCGCCAGAAGCGAATGGGGAAGGGCTGATCGAGCCCGAGTTCCGCGATCAGTGCGAGGCGCTGGGCCGGGGTATGGTCCTGCCCGAGCATGATCGAGACCGGATCACCCAGGTAGGCGAACAGGAAAAACGACAACAGGACAACCGCCAGCAGGACGGGAACCGCCTGCAGGACCCGGGACACGATGAAACCCAACATAAAGGCAGAATAGCCTTGTATGGTGGAGGAGAACCAGTGGGCGCGTGCGGCAGGCCGGGGTGATCGGATGGAGCTGCCATGCCCCCCAAACGTCATCCCCGGGCTTGTCCCCATGGGCGGTAACGGCCTCACTTCCCCGTCATCCCCGGGCTTGTCCCCATAAGCGGCGACGGCCTCTCTTCCCCGTCATCCCCGGGCTTGTCCCCATAGGTGGAAACGGCCTCTCTTCCCCGTCATCCCCGGGATTGTCCCGGGGACCAATCG
>CAIUPC010000716.1 GCA_903900905.1 uncultured Acetobacteraceae bacterium | reverse complement strand
GAGAGTCCTGAGCCAGTCCCGCACCGGTTCCCTGCCGAGTTCGGTTTGGTAGAAATCGGCGATGACCAATCGCTGGGGGGGGGTCAGCAGGTTCAGCATCGTGTATGTACCATTTTCGGTTCATTGGGACAAGCGGAAATGCCACCATGAGCTAAAAAGGTTTACGAATGATGAACACGGACCAAAATTTCCGGCAGCGCGCCAGGCGGCTCCGCGCATCCCAACCAGGGGTCATGGGCGGACTGTTGCTCTGGCCACGGCAGCCATAAATGGCTGCTGTGGAACCCCGCGTCCGCTTGATGTGGTCAGCCGGCGTCGCCGGCTAACGCAGCGCCGCCCCCGTCGCCTTTGCCACCGCCGCCACGACCTTCTGAGACGCGGCCTCGATCTCGGCATCCGTCAGAGTCCGCTCACGCGGCTGGAACGTGACTTCCACCGCCAGAGACTTCTTGCCCTCCGGCAGCTTGTCGCCCTCGTAGACGTCGAACAGCGATACGCCGGTGATCAGCGTCCGCTCCGCCCCCTTGGCCGCGCGCAGCACCGCATCCGCCGCCACGCCGGTATCGACCAGGAACGCGAAATCGCGCCGCAGCGGCTGGAACGCCGACAGATCCGGCGCGGCCTTACGCCGCCGCTTCGGATCCGCCACCGCATCCAGATCCAGCTCAAACGCCACGATCGGCCCCGGCAGGTCCAGTTCTGCCACGACCCGGGGATGCAATTCCCCGAACCGCCCGATCACGGTCTTCGGCCCTTGCCGCACCACGCCGGAGCGGCCGGGATGGTAGTACGCTGGTGCATCCGCGGTCACTGTCAGGCTGTCCAGCGGCACCTCGATCGCCGCCATCGCCGCCCACAAATCGGCTTTGGCGTCCATGGCATCGACGCCCCGTGCCGAGGCCGACCAGCCGCGGGGTGTGGCGCCTGTGCGCAGGCCGGCGGCGACGAGGCGCTGCCCATCCACGACGAACGCCGGTCCAACCTCGAACAGCCCCAGATCAGCGTAGCCCCGCGCCGCGTTGCGCTTCGCCGCCAGCGCCAGGGTTGCGATCGGTGTCGGCCGCAGCTGGTCCAAATCGGCCGCGATCGGGTTGGTCAGGCGCAAACTGTCGGGCGTCTCGCCAAACGGCGCCGCCTCGGCGGTGGCCATGAAGCTGAAGGTCACGCATTCCGCCAGGCCCTGCGCCGCCAAAGTGCGCCGCGCCAAAGCCGTGCGCTGCTGGCGCGGCGTCAGCGTCACCGCCGGCACCGGGGAGGAGCGGGGCAGGGACACCGCCGCCACCGCATCCAGGCCGCGCAGGCGCAGCACTTCCTCGATCAGGTCGCATTCGGGTTCGATCGTCTCACAGCCCTCCGCCGCCGCCGCCGCGCGGGCGGGATCGAGCGCGGGGGACTGATCAAGCGTGATCTTCGCCGCCACGTCATTGCGCCAGGATGGCACCGAGACCGTCACGGCTTCCGCATCCCGCCGCCGCACGCCAAAGCCCAGCCGTTCCAGCGACGCCACGGCCTCATCGGCACCAATATCCGAGCCGCCGAAGCTGGCGATGCGGGCAAAGCGCATGGTTGCATCGCGCTGCCAGGGCGGCTCCGCCCCGGCCGAGGTCACCGTGCCTGGCTCCCCGCCGCAGAGTTCCATGATCAGGGCCGTCGCCGCCTCGATCGCATCTTGCATGAGCGCCGGGTCCAGCCCGCGTTCGAACCGCTGCCGCGCGTCGGACACGATCTGATGCCGGCGGCCGGTCAGAGCGATGCGGACGGGATCGAACAGGGCGCATTCAACGAAGACGGCGGTGGTGGAATCGTCGCAGCCCGTTGCCTCCCCGCCGATGACGCCGGCGATGGACTGCACGCCGGCCGCGTCGCAGATGGCGCAGTCTTCGGCGGTGACGGTGTAGTCCTTGCCGTTCAGCGCCCGCATCGTTTCACCCGCGCCACGGCGTAGCGTCAGCGAATCGCCGGTCAGCTTGCCGATATCGAACACATGCAGCGGGCGGCCGAGGTCGAAGGTGAAGAAATTCGTCACATCCACCAGCGCATTGATCGGGCGCAGGCCGATGGACGTAAGCCGATCTTGCAACCATTTCGGGCTGGGGGAGTTGCGGACGTTCCGGATGGTGCGGCCGATAATCCAGGGGCAGGCATCCAGGAAATCATTACGCCAGATCGGCCCACCTTCGAACGTGGAGGCAATCTTCGCCGGTGCGAAAGGCTTCAATGTCCCGAGGCCAGCCGCCGCGAGATCGCGCGCCACGCCGCGGACGGAGAAACAATCGCCGCGGTTCGGCGTCACCCCGATCTCGATGATCGGATCGTCCAGGCCAGCCCATGCCGCGTAGGGCACGCCCACAGGCGCGTCGGCCGGCAGGTCCATGATTCCAGCGTGATCGTCGCCCAGCCCCATTTCGCGGGCGGACATCATCATGCCCTCACTTTTCACGCCGCGGATTTCGCCGACTTTCAGTGTGACACCGGTACCCGGTACGAAACTGCCCGGTAGCGCCAGCACCGTCTTCATGCCGGTGCGCGCGTTGGGCGCGCCGCAAACGACCGAAACCTTTTGCGTCCCGGTATCCACCACGCAGGCGCGCAGCCGATCGGCGTTCGGGTGTTGAACGGCCTCGACCACATGGGCGATGCGGAATTCGGCAAGCGCGGCGCCGGGATTGGCGACACCTTCGAGCTCCAACCCGATTTGCGTCAGGGTGTCGGTGATTTGGTCGAGCGACGCATCGGTCTCAAGATGCGTCTTGAGCCAGGAGAGGGAAAATTTCATCGCTCAGACTCCCTCATGCAGCATGGTGGGCGCGAGCGGGTTGAACCCGTAATGCCGCAGCCACCGCAGGTCGGATTCATAGAACGGCCGCAGATCGGCCATGCCGTGCTTGAGCATGGTCACGCGCTCCACGCCCATGCCCCAGGCGAAGCCCTGCCACTCCCGCG
>CAIUPC010000715.1 GCA_903900905.1 uncultured Acetobacteraceae bacterium | reverse complement strand
GTCCCCGGGACGAGCCCGGGGATGACGGGGGAAGGGGGCGTCCCAAGGTTGACGCCCCCCACGCCCCCGCTGACACTCATTCATCAAAACCCAACCGCGCCGGGAGAGTCTGCCTTATGGAATTCGGCATCTACCATGAGTTCGTGTCCCACCCCGGACGCCCGGATTCCGAAGCTTTCGACGCGTCCTTCGCGATCGTGGATGCCGCTGAGGAATACGGCCTCGATGTCATGTGGTTGGCGGAGCTGCATTTCGATCCCAGCCGTTCGATCCTGTCCTCCCCCATGGTCGTCGCCGCCGCCATCGCTGCCCGCACCAGGCGCATCAAAATCGGCACCTCCGTGCAGGTCCTGCCGCTCAGTAATCCGCTGCGCCTGGCCGAAGAAGCCGCGACGCTGGATCAAATCTGCAAAGGCCGCCTGATTTTCGGTGTCGGCCGCAGCGGCGTCGCGCAGACCTATGAGGCGTACAATATCTCGTACGACGAGAGTAAAGAACGCTTCAACGAATCCCTGGAGATCATCGAGCGCGCCTGGACGGAGACCAATTTCTCCCACAAGGGCAAATACTACCAATTCGATGGCGTGACGGTCACACCGCGCCCCTATCAGCAGCCAATGCCGGAAGTCCGCGTCGCCGCGGCGAGCGCCGACACCTTCCCCACGCTCGGGCATGAGGGGCGGCCGATGTTTCTCTCCGTCCGGCACGAGGACGCGCGCGCGTTCCTGCCGCAGATCGCCATCTACCGCAAAGCCTGGGTCGATGCCGGGCATCCCGGCAATGGCAAGATCTATCTGCGCGCTGCCGGCTTCGTCGCCGCAACGGGTGCGGAGGCGCGGGCCGCCTATGAACCCACGCTGATGCAGCACTATCGCAATCAGGCCGCGCTGACGGCGGATTCCGCCCGCCGCCTGGGCATGCCGGCTGACAGCCCGCGCTGGAAGACGATCCAGCGGCTGGAGACCATCACCTATGACGAAGCCATCAAAGGCACCGTGCTGGTGGGTTCTCCCGACGAGGTCACGGAAAAGCTGAAGGCGCTACAGGCTGAAACCGGCCTGGACGGCATCCAGTTCGAACTGAACTGCGGCGGCATGGTCGAATTCGCCAAGGAAAAAGAAGCGTTGCGGCTGCTTTGCCAGGAGGTTGCACCGAATTTCCGGTAGGACCTGGCAGCCTACCCGTCCAATCCTTGACGTCTTGGCGTCTCAACACCGTCATGGCGGGCCCACGGGTCGGGCTTTGCCCGCCCGAGGACAGGCTCCGGCGCGCCACCCCCGTAAAAACCGTCATCCGCGGGACAAGCCCGAGGATGACGGTTTTTGGCGGAAATCTGCCATATGCGATACCCGCGCTACCCGGCGGTTAAATCCACCACCACCTGCCCGGTTTCCGCGCTGACCATCTCCGCCACCAGGCGGCGGTGGCAGTGCGCCGGGTCGCGCTCGAAGCAGAGCAAACAGGCCCGCCCCTCCCGCGCCAGGTCCTTGGCCATCGCCAGTTCAACCTGGGCGCGGTCGGACTGCATATGCGCATGGAAAATCGGCACCATCCGCTCGGGATGCCCGGCGCGCACCGCCTCCCGCCCCGGCTTGGGCGTGCCGAGGCCTTGCAGGTGCACATATTTAATGCCGGCCTCATCCAGCCCGGCCGCCAGCTGGCGCTTGGAAAAGCCGGGCTTGCGCGATGATGCCACCGCGCGCACGTCGATCAACAAGCTGACCCCGGCCCGCCGCAATTCCTCGATCACGGCGTCGATCGTGGTGCCCTCGTAGCCAATCGTCAGCAGGTCATCGGTCATATCATCCGGCCGCCAGCCAATCCTCGATCAGGCGCCGCGCGATGCTGTCCACCCGCGGCAGCGAAAACCCATGCTGTTCGGCGTTGCGCATCTGATCGCGGGAGAACCATTTGGCATCCAGCAGTTCCTCCGGATCGATGGTGATCTCCTCCGTCAGGGCTTCGGCATAGTAGCCAAGCATGATGTTGCCCGGGAACGGCCAGGGCTGGCTGGAGTGGTAGTTGACCGCGCCGCAGTGCACGCCGACTTCTTCCAGCACTTCGCGCCGGACCGCTTCTTCCAGCGTCTCGCCCGGCTCCACGAAGCCGGCCAGCGTCGAATACATGGTCGCGCGCGGGAAGCGGGTGGAATGGCCGAGCACGGCGCGGTCGCCCTTGTGCACCAGCATGATCACCGCCGGATCGGTGCGCGGGAAATGCTGCGTGTTGCAGGCCGTGCACTGCATGACATGGCCGGACGACTTCGCGTCGCAGACCCCGCCGCAGACGCCACAGAATCGGTGCCGCTGGCGCCAGTGCAGCAGCCCGCGGGCATGCGCCAGCACGGAGGCTTCCGGCTTCGGCTCCCCCCAGCCGACGGAGCGCAGATCGACGAAGGTGCCGAACTCGGCCGGCAGCAACGGCACGGGATCGTCCTCGGCGCTGAGGTCGATGCCGAACACCGCCTTGTCACCGAGCAGGCCGAGGAACGCCCAGTTGCCGCCCTTGATGCGCAGCGCCGCGGCCATCTCACCGGAGATATAGACCGCTTCCGGCGTCGCGCCCGGCTCGGTGCCGCGCACCAGATTACGGGTGCGCCAGACCGGCACGAACAGACTGTCGGGGTTGTCCAGCTGTTCCGCGATCCAGGCATGGTCTTCGCGCCGCGTCGCGATGCGGTCGAGCGGGGAGGAGGAATACACATTCAGCCGGCTGGCCAGGATCAGGGTCACGACACGGTCCGTTCGATCGGGGGTTTAAGGTGAAGCGGACGGTGCCACGCGCCCTGGCGCGCGGCAACCTCGCACCGCCGGGCCGCCGTTCATCCCTTGTTAAGAAATCCCCGTTTTGTTCTCAAATATACCCAAAAAAAACTGCCTCAGCGGCTGCCGCGTAAACCTTTCGTTAACCTTCTGATGCGACACTTCCTGCTGTCCGGTTCGCCCCCGGCCGAACGGTCCAGGCGGGGCGCGTACCGAGGTCACTGGCCCGGCAAGGAAACCATATCATGGCAAGATTTTCGATCGCACAGGCGTTGGCAAGCACAGCTACGGGCCTCTCGGTGTCCGATACATTGGCGAATATCGCGCGGGCGCTGCCAGATCCGGCTTTTGTGGCGCGTGTCTCATCGTTCCGGGTCAATGCCCCGGCCACCGCCTCGGCTGGCATGATCGCCCAGGTGGCCGGTTTGGGTGCGAAGCTCTCACTCGGGGTCAACAAGCTAACGGCGCAGGATTCGGTGGCGCAGCTGACTGATCCCGCCAATGCCCCCGGATTGGCGCTGGCAAGCGCGGTCGTCGTCCGCGATACGGCCGATCATCTGCTGGCGGCTTCCGGCAGCGCTTTGATGATGCGTGCCAACAGCGTCGTTCTGTCATCGAGTGCCAGCCTGACCCTGGCGCAAATCGCTGTTTTGCGGGCCGAGCCATCCTTCTCCATTCTGGCCGGGCAGAGCCTGACCCTGGCTGACACGGCCTCCAATCTGCTGGCCGTGACCACGCCGCAGCTGCGGGCCTTGATCTCGTCCTACCGGCTGGCTGGCAACGCGACGGTGACCGTGGCCACGGCCAATAATCTGGTGGCTTTGGCGCATTTCGCCCTCGACCCCGCCGCGACGCTGATCCTGTCCGATACCCTGGATCATCTTGGTGAGCTTGGCAGCGCCGTGCGGGCCGCCGCCACCGGGATTGTCGTGCGGGACACTGTCGCGCATCTGCTCGCCGCGCATGAGCTGCCGGCCGGGGTCACCGGCATTACCGCGCTTCTTGATGGCGGTACCTATACCGTCGCTCAGGCGGTTGCCTTGCTGGGATTGAGCGGCAATTTGACGCTGGTGCCGTCGGGTGGGGCCACGGCGCTGCGGATCGCCGACACCGCCCGGCATATCGCCGACGCCAGCGCCGCGCTCGCCGCATTAGCCGCGGACGGGCCGATCCTGGCGACGCCGAACGATCAGCCAACAACCCTGACCGCCGCTGAGGCCGCCGCCCTCACCACCTCCACCACCGGCCTTAAAGTCCAGGACATCGGATCGGCGCTTTCCGATCACGCCAATCAGATCTTTGGACGCGGTTTCGCCTCGATCACCGTCACCGCCGGCACGATCGCCGGCACGGCGACGCAGCTGCTTGATACGACTCTCCATTACGGGGCCGCGTCAACGAGCCTGAGCACGACCCTTGGCCAGCCGGCAGGCACGCCGTCGCCCGTCAGCGCGGAGCTGGTGGGCGTGTCCGTGGTGGACGCGGCGCATTTGGTCGCGCTGTCCGTGCTGCCCGGCTTTTCTGTCGCCGATGGCGCCTCTCTCACCGTCGCCGACACCATTGCCGCTCTTATCGGCGCCGCGGGGCGGATTGGCGCTTATGCGACGACCGTCCAGGCAACGGATTCGGAAGTCGTTACCGCAGCCAATGCCACCGTCCTCGCCGGTATCGGAGTCGTGTTTCAGGGCACCAATGCGGTGACAATCGCGGATGACGCCGCCAATATCGCCGATCCGGCCAACGCCACCGGGGTGGCGCTGGCGCGTGCGGTGACGCTGTCGGTGGCGTCGATTATCGATGCCACGGAGGCGCTGGTGCTGACCGCGCTGGGCGGGCGGTTCTCAACCAGCGGGCGTGGGGTGACGGTCACCGATACCGCCGACTCGCTCGCGATCCTGGCGGGGTCCGCGGCGGCGGTGAACGGGTGGGGAGCGCAGGTTCTGCTGGCCGCCGATGCGACTCTGAGTGTTGCCTCCGCCCAGGCATTGCTCGCTTTCAATGCTTTCGCCGAAGGGACGCATCACCTCACCATCGCCGATACCGCCGCGCATCTGTTAGCGGCGGGCGCATCGGCGCTTGCGCTTGCCTCGGTTGTGCGGTTGTCGCAGCCGGAATCCCTGACTGTTGCCGCCGCCACCGCGCTGCTCGGCCTGCATGGGTTTTCGGCAAGCGGGCAGACGGTCACCATCGCCGACACGCCGGCGCATCTGGCGGCGATGCCCGGGGCGGTCGCTGTCTGGGCCGGCAGTGAGGCGATTGCCGCGGCGACGGCCGCGACCACCGCCGATTACGTGCTAACGGCTGCTCAGGCCTCGGCGCTGCTGGCGCTGCCGCATCTGACCGCCTTCACCGGCGTGACGATCTCCGACACGGCCGATGTGTTGCTGGCCCCGGCCAGTGCCGATGTGGTCGCGCATGCCGATCACATCCAACTCAGCATCGGCACGGCTTTGTCCGTGAGCCGGGCGGTTTCGCTGGTTGGCCTGGCGAATTATCAAACGGGCGCGGCGCTCACGATAGCGGACACGCTCGCCAATCTGTTGCACCTCGGGTCGCTGGCATTGCCGCATAACGCCGCCATCCTCACCGCGACGGCTATTGCGCTGTCAGAGGATGCGGCAGCCACGGTTGCCCAGTTGGCGGCGCTGGCCGCTTTGCCGCAATACGCGCATCTCAGCCTGAACGGGCATGGGGTGACGTTGCAGGATTCCGGCCGTCATCTGGCGGGTTATGTGTCCGATGGCGTGGTGGTTCCGGCCGCCTATGTGCTGGTGGGCGACGCAACCCTGACCGCGGCGGAGGCCTCGGCGCTCGTGGCGCATGGCGTGGTCATCGGGGACAATGTCATCACCGTATCCGATACGCCGGCCGCGCTGTTGGATGCGGGCAATGCGGCTGGGTTGGGACTCGCCGGTGGGCAGACGCTTTCGGGTGACGCTTCGGTCAGCGCCACCCAGGCGGAGGCATTGTTCGCCAGGCCCATGTTCAACACGGGCGGGCACGCGCTGACGGTGGTGGACAATGCCGCGTCGCTGCTCGGCCTGTCCGGCGCGACCGATCTGAAGATCGCGACGCTGGCCTTGTCCGCTTCGCAAACGGTGGATGTCGCGACTCTGCTCGGGCTGACGCAGCTCGGGGTTAAGTTCTCCCTCAACGGACACACGCTGACGGTCGCCGACACGGCCGCGCATTTGGCGGCGCTGAATACGCTGGAAACCAATCTGGCGGCGGCGGAGGTGTTGACGGCCAGTGCCAGCCTGTCCGCCGCCACGGCCGCGCTGCTGGCTGCCTTGCCCAACCTGTCGTTTGGAATGGGGGTGACGCTGACGGTGGTCGATACCGTCGCCAATCTGTCGGCGCTGTCCGCCGCGGTGCAGACGATCGCCACAGAAGAGCGACTGGTCCCCGGGACGGCGGTGACCCTGACGGTCGCGCAGGCGCAGACCTTGGGGGGGCTGGGTGGCTTCTCCAACGCTGGCGCGACCATCGTCGTCGCCGATACCTTGTCGCATCTCGCGGCCGCGGGCTGGCAGGGGGTCGCGACCAGCTATGAGGTGGCCGATAGCGCGGCCGCTCTGGTCGCGCAGGCTCATTCGGCGCTGCTGACCGGTGCCGCCGCGGTCAGCCTGTCCGGTGACACGGTGATCGACACCACATCGGTCGCGGCATTGGCTGCGATCGGACATTTCTCACGCGGGACGGCGGCGCTGGTGGTCGCCGATAGCCCCGATGCCATCGCGGCCCATGTCGCGGATATCCTGGCGGTGGCGAGCACTGCCAGGGTGATTTCCTCCAGCCCGCTGACGGCGGCGGAAGTGTCGCTGCTGGTGCCGCTCGCCAACGCCGGTTTGTTGAGCTTCGCGGGGAGCAATCATCTGGTGGTTGCGGACAGTGCCGCGCATCTCCTGGATCTCGCGAACGCGGATGGGATCGCTTTGGCGGCGGTGGTCACCATCACCGATACCGCGGCCAATCTGGTGACGGCCGCGGCGCATGACTGGGGCAGCCTCACGCCGTTCTATTTGCTGGCCGCGAACGCGACCGTCACGGGGGCGGAGGCCTCGGTGCTGGCCGGGCTCGGGGCGCATTTCTCGAACGGTGGTCACACCCTGGCGGTGGCCGATACCGCGGGTTCCGTCATCGCCAACGCCAATGCTCTGGACACGCTCAGCATTGGCGCGCGGGTCATCGACTCCATTGCGCATATTGGGGCGGTTGCCGGCGGTCTGCTGGCTTTGGGGCCCCATTTGCTATCGGTTCAGACCACCGATGTGGGGGCTGTTGACGCGGCCGATGCCGCCCAGTTGCACGGCCTGGCCGGTTACCTCACGGGCGGGGCGATCCAGGTCGCCGGCACTGTCGCGGATCTGGGCGCCAACAGCGCTGACCTGCTGGCACTGGGCGCGCATCTCGGCGGGGTGTCGGTGACCCCCGGCGGTGCGGCCGGTGCGGCCGACGTGGCCGGGTTGTTGCCGCTGCTCGCGCATCTGACCAATGGCACCCTTGTTGACGTGACCGACACCGCCGCCGCGATCACGGCACGGGCATCCGGTCTGGCCGCCCTGGGCGCGGTGCTGGGTATTGTGACGCTCAGTGACGGGACCGCGACTGACGCCGCGACGGCGGCGGCGCTGCTGCCGGTCGAGGCGCATTTGGCCGCGGACGTGCGGCTCGCTGTCACGGATACGATAGCGGCGATCATGGCCGCGGCCGGGTCATTGCAGGCGTTGGCGCAAGACGGGCACCTCGCCAGTATCTCCGCGCCCGGCGAAACGGCGGCCCATCTGATTGGCTTGTCCGCCCCAGCCGTCACCGCGCTGTCCGGGCTCGGTGTCAGCGTTTCGATCACGGATACCGCCGCGCATGTAGCGGCCGGGCTTGATGCGCTGCAGGCCGCGCTGGCCCTGATCAGTGCCATCGTGCTGACGGATGCCACCACGCCGGTTCTGTCGGTTTCGATCGCCCAGCTGATCGCCGATGCCCCCGTGCTGGCGCTGATCACGACCGGGTTCAATCTGAGCCTGTCGGACACGGCTGCCGCCATCCAGGCGGATCTGACATCCGGCGCGTCGCAAATCCTCGCGCATGCGGCCAGCCTGACCAGCATCGTGGCCCGCGACGGCGGCACCGTGACCTTGACACAGGCGCAGCTGCTTGCGGCTGGCCTTGATGATGGTCCCGGCGCCGTGCTGACGGTATTCTCCGGCGGCGCATTGCACGTGACCGGCGTCGCGGTCGCGGATATCGGGACCGTGGCGGCCTTGCCGGTGGTGCCCTCCGCCATCGGCGTGACCGACACGGCGGCCAATATCGAGGCTGATCTGACCTCCGGCGCTTCGGCTTTGCTGGCGCAGCGCGCCCTGATCAGCGGGATCGCCGCCACGGGCGGCACGGTCACCCTGACCGAGGCGCAGGTGCTGGCCCAGGGTGTCGATGACGGCGGTGGCTCGGTCCTTGGCAAGCTCACCGGGGCCAGCCTCGCCGTGATCGGCGTTGCCGTGACCGATATCCCGATTATCGAGGCTTTGCCGGTTCCTCCCGCCACGATCGCGATCGCTGATAGCGCGTCCGCCATTCAGGCCGGATGGTCGCAGTTGCTGGCGCGTCTGACGGCCATCAGCGGTGTTACGGTCAGCGGCGCCGGGGTTATCACCCTGACGGTGGCGCAGATCGAGGGTGCGGGCGCCGATAACGGACCCGGCTCGCTGATCGCGAAGCTCAGTGGCGGCACGGTGGCGGTCAGCGGTGCCGCGGTCTCGGACCTGCCAGCGCTGGCCGCGCTGGCGGTGCCACCCGGCCGCATCGCGGTGACAGACACCGCTGCCCATGTGCAAGCCGACCTGGCCATGGGGGTGGGCTCGCATATTCTGGGGCAACTGGGCAGCATCGCGTCTATCGCTGTGACCCCGTCCGGCACTATCACCCTGACGGGTGCGCAACTGCTGCAGCCGGGCGTGGCTGATGGCGCGCAGTCCGCTCTGGGGCTCATGACCGGGGCCGCACTGGCGGCGGCGGATGTCGCTGTCGGCGACATCGCGGCGGTGCTGGGGCTGTTTGTCGCACCCGCCTCGTTGACGGTGACGGACACCGCGGCGGCGGTGGCGGCGGATCTGGGGTCGGGTGCCTCGGCGTTGCTGGCGCATTTGGCGGCGATCACGGGCATCGTCGTGGATGGTGCGGTCACCCTGACCGCGGCGCAGGCGTTGACCGCGCATGTCGATGACGGTCCCGGCTCGGTCTTCGCGTTGCTTTCGGGCGGCGGGCTGATCGTATCCGGCACCGCGATCAGCGACATTGGGTCGTTGCTGGCCTTGGGCGTGCCGCCATCGAGCATCGGAATCGTCGATAGCGCGGCTGACTTGCTGGCCGATTTGGCATCCGGGCATTCCACGTTGGCGGCGCATCCGGGTCTGATCAGCGGCATCGCGTTGACGGATGCCGGGACCCCCGTGCTGCCATTGTCCATTGCGAGCCTGGCGTCGGATGCGGCCGTGCTGGCCCTGCTTCAAACCCCGTTCGCAATCGGCATTTCTGATACTGCGGCGCATATTCAGGCGGACCTGGTTTCTGCTGCCTCTGTTCTGGTGGCCGGGCGTGCCTCGCTTGATGGGATCACCGTCAGCGATGGCGGGACGATCACGCTGACGGCGGCGCAGCTGCTGGCCGTGGGGGTCGATGACGGGCCGGGATCGGTCGTGGCGCATCTGTCGGGCGGCAATCTCGTGGCGAACCATGTGTTGATCGCCGAACTGCCGTCGCTTGGCGGGCTGGCGGTGGCACCGGGGTCGTTTGCGTTGGCCGATACGGCCGGTCATCTCGTGACGGACCTGGGCTCGGGTAGCTCGGTCGTGCTGGCGTATCTTGGGGCGATCACCAGCATCGTGCTCACCGATAGCAGCGCCGTGCATCTGTCGGCGGCGGTGGTGCTGTCGGCGTCGGTGGATGATTTCGCGGGTGCGGCGCTGGCCAAAATCGCGGGCGTTACTTTGACGGTGTACGATGCGGCGGTGGCCGATATCGGGGCCTTGGCGGGTTTGCCGGTGGCGCCGGCACACATCGATGTTTCGGACACGGCGGCGCATATCCTGGCCGATGTGACATCGGGTGCTTCGGTCCTGGCGGCGCATCTGGGGGTGCTCAACCAGATCGCGGTCAGCGATGGCGGAGCGCTGGCGCTTACGGTCGCGCAGATTGAGGCTGCGGGGATCGACGATGGCGGTATGTCGGTGTTCAGCCATCTGGCGGCGGGGACGCAGGTGTTGGTCAGCGGCGCGGCGGTTGCCGATATCGATACGCTGGCGGGTCTGGGCGTGGTGCCGGACAGTATCGCGATCAGTGACACCGCGGCGCATATCCAGGCTGACCTGGCATCCGGATCCTCCCATATTCTGGCGCATCTGGGGCGCATTGGCGGGATCGTGGTCAGCGATGGCGGCACGATCACGCTGACCGCGGCGCAGGCACTTGTGGCCGGTGTCGACGATAGCCCCGGGTCGGCTTTGGCCAGGACCACGGGCGGAGCCTTCATTGTGACGCATGCCCTCGCGGCCGAACTCGATGCGCTGGCCGGGCTGACGATCCCGCCGGGGTCGATCATGGTGGTTGATACCGCCGCGCATATCCAGGCCGATCTGACGGACGGGGCGTCGCAGCTGTTGGCGCATGCCGGATTGGTCAGCGGCATCGCGGTCAGCCCCGGGGGCACGATCGTGCTGACGGAGGCGCAGGTGCTGCGCGCCGGAGTCGATGACAGCGGCGGGTCCGCCTTGGCCAAAATGACCGGGGTGAGCCTGTCCGTCACCGATGTCGCGGTTGCCGATATCAGCCTGATCGCGGCGCTGGGCGTGGCCCCGGCGAGCATCGCGGTCAGCGATACGGGGGATCATGTAATGGCGGATCTGACCTCTGGGGCATCGCAGATCCTGAGCAACCTCAGTGGCCTGGCCGCCATTGCGGTGACGCCGGGCGGGGCGATCGTGTTCACCGAGGCGCAGATCCTCGCGGCCGGTGTCGATGATGGGGCCGGTTCCGCACTGTCCAAACTCTCGGGCGCGACGGTGACTGTTGCCCCGGTGCCGGTGGCGGATGTCGCCACGATCCTGGGGCTGGGCGTGCCGCCGGATCACATCGTGGTGGTGGACAGCGCCGCCAACCTGATCGCGGGGGCGGCGACCTTGCTCGCCCATGCCAGCGCGATCGATCGGGTCGTGCCGACCGAGGCCACGCTTTCCCTGGCGGATGCGACGTCGCTGTATCAGGCATTGCATCCCGGGGTGACGCTGGACGAAAGCGGTGTGACCGTCGCGGACACCGCCGCGGCGCTGCTGGTAGCGGGTCCGGCGGTGTTGGCGGCGGTGGGATCGGTGGTGATGACCGATAACCCAACGGGCCTGACGGCGGCGGATGCGACGGCGCTGTCGGCAATCCTTGGCGGGCACCTGTCCATGGGCCAGACGCTGGAGGTCGTCGATACCGCGGCGAACCTGCTGAGCGTGGGTTACGCCGCGGGCATGGCGCTGGCGACCAGCGTGGCGCTGAGCGCGGGGATCCTGTCGTCGGCATCCTACGTGACGATGTTGACGCAGCTGCATGGGTTCAGCACCGGCGGGCAGGTCGTCGCCATCGCCGATACGATCGCTCATTTGCTCGATCCCGCCTTCGCCGCGGGCCTGGCGATCGCGACCTCGATCCAGCCGGCCACTGATGCCACGGTATCGGCGGCGGAGCTGGCCGCTTTGACCGCGATGCCGGCGTTCACGGCAGGCGGTCATGCGATCACCGTCAGCGACAGCGCGGGCGCCATCGTCGGGCTGAGCGCCGGGGACCTTGGGTTCGTCACCCAGGTGGCGGTGGTGGATACGGCGGCCAATGTCAGCGCCCAGCTGAACGCGCTGCAAGCGGGGATCACCGCCCATGCCTATCCTTTGTCCATCACACTGACCGACGCGACCCCGGGCACCGTTGCGATCATCGTGACCGCGGCGACCTACAGCGCCGACATGGCCACCCTGGACAGCATAACTGCCGCGGGCGTCGTCGAGGTCCTCGGCACCGCAGCCCAGTTGGTGGCCCTGGCCTCCGTGCTGGCAGCCGATACGGTGGTGGGGGAGGTCGCGGTGTCCGATACCGCTGCCAATATCCTCTCCAACCTCACCGCGCTGACGGCGATCGGGGCGAAGTTCGACTCGGTCTCGATATCGGATAGCGCGCTGAATGCGGCGTTGGTATCCGGATTGCTGACGGTTCCGCATCTGAATGCTGGTAGCTTTACGATATCCGATACCGGCAGCCAGATCGCCTCCGCGATCCAGTCCACCGGCGCACCCGGGCTGGCATTCCTGAACGCGCACACCGTGATGCTGTCGGCGGACTCGGTGGTGACGGCGTCGCAGGCGCTGTCGCTGGAGGTGCTGACCGGCCTGCAAAAGAACGGCCACACCCTCAATGCCTGGGACACGGCCTCTCATCTCACCGACAGCGTGGACGGTTATCTGGCGGCGGTGAGCGCCGGGATCATCGACGGCGTGTTCCTCAAGACGACGGGCGGCACGGCGACGGTGTCCGCAAGCACGGCGGCGGCGCTGTTCAGCATTCCGGCGTTCAACAAGAACAACCCGAACGGCAGCACGAACGTGCTGACGGTGCAGGATACCGCGGCGCATATCGAAAGCAGCTTCGCGGTATTGAGCGCC
>CAIUPC010000714.1 GCA_903900905.1 uncultured Acetobacteraceae bacterium | reverse complement strand
CCGCGGCACCGCTGCGCAAGGCTCCGCGCTCGCTGGGCAGTAGCCTCAGGACGATATCGGCGCGGCTGGTGGTGGCGCCTTGGGCGGGGTCCATCACCCAGTCGCCGCGGCTGATCGCGTCTTTGTGCACGGCTGGCCCGGTCAGGTTCAGGGCGCATCGTTCCCCGGTGATGGCACGGTCCGCGGTCTGATTGGCGGCGTGGATGCCGCGCACCCGGGCCTTCAATCCCGATGGCAGTATCAGCAGGGAATCGCCGACAGCTACCGATCCGGCAACGACGGAGCCAGTGACAACGGTTCCGGCCCCGGCCAGGCTGAAGCTGCGATCAACTGCCAGCCGGAACGCCCGGCCCGAGGCGGAAGCGGCTGCGTCGGACGCCGCCGCATCCATCAGTCGGGTGCGCAGCGTCTCCACGCCTGCACCGGTTACTGTTGAAACGGGAATGATCTCGGCATCCGCCAGGCTGGTGCCTTCCAGCAACGTCATGATTTCCAGCTCGACTTCCTCCAACCGGTCGGGGGAGGCCAGGTCGGATTTGGTCAGGGCAACGATGCCGCGCGTCAGACCCAGGAGCGACAGGATCTGCAGATGCTCCCGCGTCTGCGGCATCACCCCGTCATCGGCGGCGACAACCAGCAGCGCCATGCCGATGGAAGCGGCCCCGGCGATCATGGTGTGCACCAGCCGCTCATGGCCAGGCACATCCACGAAGCCGAGCACGCCGCCGCCCGGCAAAGGCACGTAAGCGAAACCAAGGTCGAGCGTGATGCCGCGCGCTTTTTCCTCCGGCAAGCGGTCGGTATCGACGCCGGTCAGAGCCCGGACCAGGCTGGTTTTGCCGTGGTCGATATGACCGGCGGTACCGATAATCATGCCAGGCCGTAGAACTCCGCGACGTTGCCGCGCACGATGCGTTCCCGCAACACCGGATCCATGCCGGCGGTTTGTTCCGCCAGCACCTCCTGACTCCAGGGCCAGGTGGAATCGCTGTGTGGGAAGTCGTTGGCCCACATCAATTGATGCGGCCCCAGCATGCCGGCGAGTTGGAAGGCGACATGGTCGTCCTGGAAGGTCAGGCGGATATTGTCACGGAAATAGTCCGACGGCATGCGCGGCAGTTCCTGGCCCTTCAGCCAGAAGCGGTGGCGCTTATAGGCGTGGTCCATGCGATACATGAAATGCGGCGCCCAGCCGGCATCGGCCTCCACGCAGGCGACTTTCAGCTTCGGGTGGCGCGCGAAGACGCCGCCGAAGATCAGGGTGGACATGATGTCCTGGCAGCCGCGGATGATCGAAATGAAACTGTTGATCTTGGGGCCGCGTGGGCGGGTCGCCTCGGTGGTCAGGATGTGGAACGACAGCGGCAGTTCCAGGGCGACCGAGGCCTCCCATAACGGGTCATAGATCGGGTCATCGTAGTCGGATTCACCGGGCATGCCGGGCATCATCACGCCCTTGAAGCCCATCGCCTTGATGCGTTCGAAATCCGCGACGCCCTCTTTGACCGTTCGGATGGCGGTCTGGCCCATGCCGATCAGACGATCCGGGGCATGGGATATGTATTCGGCGAGCCAACGGTTATAGGCCTCAAAACAAACGGCTTTGTAATCGAGGTCCTTGTGGTTGCAGATCACCATGCCAACCGTCGGATAAATGATCTCCGCCCCCACCCCATCCCGGTCCTGATCGGCCAACCGCACGGTGGAGTCCCAGCCGCCGCGATGCAGATCCTCGAACCGGGCACCTTCTTTGCGCAGTTGTGACGGGTCCAGACCGGCGGCCGCGACCAGGCCCATGGGAATCGTGGCTTTCATGCCCTCGACGACGTAGATGTCACCGTAACGGGCATCATTGACGATATGCGGCGCGCGGTCGCGGTATTTCGGGTCGATATGCGCGCGGTAGCAGTCGGGCGGCTCGGTGATATGGGAGTCAGCCGAGATCGGTTTCGCGGTCATGGACGTTTCCCTTCTTTTGCTTGGAAGGGAGGCTAACGGCCGTTCATCCCCGCACGCAAGCGCGATGCGTCAATAAGCCGCCTCCAACAGGGCCAGCGCATCCGCGATCTGCGCGTCCGGGGCGCGTGCGCCGGCATTGGCGTTGAAATTCTTCACTGTCTCCGCCGCGATATTCCGCAGATCGTCGCGCGGAATATCGAGTTGCCGCAGCGCGGTCGGCATGCCCATCCTGGTATAGAGACCCTCCAACAGATCAGCCACGGCCAGCGCCGCCTGGCGCGCGTCCATGTTGCCATGCCAAACGCCCAAAGCCTCCGCCACCTGGCGCGCGGAGGTGGGGTCGATCGCCTCGATCCGGCGGATTTGCGGGGCGTGCACGACGGAGGTCGACTCGCCCTGACCAACATGCGGATAACGCACATGCAGCGCGGTGGAGACGGCGTAATTGCCGGAGAAAATCTCGCTCCGGATCAGTCCGACCCCGTCATCTTCGGCGCGGTTGCGCAGGAACGCGGCGACGCACATTTCGATGCGCAACGCGGGATTGTCCAGCTCGTCGACCAGGCGCGGGTAAGCGCGATGCGCGAGGCGGAAGGCATGCTGCAAATCCCCCTCCGCCAGCGGATTAACCCGGACCTGGCCAATTGCGCCGACTAGCCCGGCGAAGACCGTGGTGGCGGTGGAGCGGATCAGCTCCGCCGGAGCGGTCATCAGCGCGTCTTCGTCGAAGAAGATCGAATGCGGGCGGGTCTTCGGGTCGAAATATTCCATCCGGTGATCGAGATCGTCGTTCTTCAGCCCCGTCCCGGCCCGGTTCATGGCGCTGTTGGGTGTCGTCGGAATGTTGATGATGGTGGGCTTCGGCGCCATGAGGCGGGGGCTGTACGCGGGTTTGCCCTCCGGATATTGCGTCATGAGTTCGAACGGGCTGCCGGACTCGCCCATGAAGATCGCCACCGCGCGGGTTGCGACGATCACGCTGCCGCCGCCGACGGCGATCAGCAGGTCCGCCCCCGCCGCCTGCGCCGCGTCCTTGCCGGCGACGACGGAGGCGTAGGTCGAGTCTTTCTCGATCCCATCATAAACGCCGGCGTAGCGGTCACCGAGCGCGGCCTCGATCCGGCGGACCGTGTCGGTGCGGCGGTTGACGGAGGGCGAGCAGACCACGAAAGCCCGCTTCGCGCCGGCGCGTTGGACGGCTTCCTTGAGGCTCTGCTCGATCGCCTGACGGCCGCTGTAAAGGCGCCAGGGAAAGCCCGCGGCGCGAAATGTGGTTTGGGTCATCCTGTCCTTCATCCTGTCGGCGGTTGGCGTGATTCTTATACCAGTCCGGATAATGATTGACGTACGCGGGTCAATAAAACCGTCATGGTCCGCGCAGGCGGACCACCCACGACTTTGTTGCTCTGATTACCAAAGTCGTGGGTGGCGGGCCTGCGCCCGCCATGACGGTAAGGAGCGGCCCGTACGTCAACGTCAAGGAGGATTGGTATTAGACCGGCAGCTTCAACAACTTATCCGCATTCCCATGCGCGATTTTGGCCTTGTCCGCCGGTGATACCGGCAACGAATCCAGGAACGCCCGCGCCCGCGCGTTCGATGCGAAGGGGTAATCGACCGAGAACATCAACCGATCGACGCCGAAGGTCATGAGGGCGGCCATGAAGGGGACCATGGTGAAGAAGCCGCTCGTGGTCAGCCACACCTGATCGGTCAACGTCTCCCGCACCGAACGTTTCAGGTGGATTTTCGCAGTGGCGGCGGTGGTCTCATCGATGCGGTCGAGCATGAAGGGCAATGCCTCCCCCATATGCCCGATGACGATCTTCAGGCCGGGGTGGCGGTCGAGGGCGCCGGACAGGACCAGCCGTAGCGTGTGGATGGCGGTTTCGATGTGCCAGCCCCAGGCCGCCTGCGTCATGACGAAGTCGAAATTGCCAGGCAGGTTCGAAAAATACGCATCCCGCACCGGCGCCGTCGGAATCCCCGGATGCAGATAGATCGGCACATCCAATGCCTCCGCCCGCGCCAGGATCGGCTCGAACCTTGGATCATCCAGGAACAGACCGTCCGTGGCGCCATTCACCAGCACCCCGTGGAAGCCGAGGTCCTTGACGCACCGGTCTAACTCAACGGCGGCGGCGTCTGGCGTATGCAGCGGCAGATGCGCGAAGCCCCGCAGGCGGGTGGGGTGGCGCGTGCAGGCGGTCGCCAGCACATCGTTATACGCCCGCGCGAGATCAATCCCCGCCTGCCCCGGCACCAGATCGGCGCCCGGCCCGGCGACGGAGAGCACCTGCACGGTGATCCCGCTGGAATCCATGTCAGCGAGGCGCGCCGCCCCCATATCGGCCAATTCCGCCCGCTTGATGGTCTGTGCCCAGACCGCGTCGGGGCCGGGGAATCCGCGGCGCAGCACGGCGGCGGGATCGATGCCGGCGAGGATGCCGGCATCGTTGAAATGCTCTTCGAGGGCAACGATGCGCATGGTGGGTGGAGCCTCCGGTTCGTTGAACCGGAGGCTCGCATGTTGTGCGTCCGAAGGCTACCGGGCCATGCCGACGGCGCCGGCGGGCACGTCGTAGAAGGCGAGGGTCATGGAGACGCTGCTGTAATGCCCCATCAGGGTGATGACATCGGTGATCCCGACGTGGTCCAGCGCCTGCACGGCGCGGTCGAACAGGCCCTTGCCGACCCAACGGGCGTTGGCGAGGGCGATGGCCATTTCGTAGACGACCTGTTCGCGCTCGTCGTCGAAGCTGGTGGTGAGGCCGGAGAGAATGGCTTCGACCTTAGCTGCGGGGATCCCAACTTCCTTGCCGCGGCGTTCGTGCGCCCAGGTTGGGTAGGCGGAATGGAATTTGGAGGTGATGACGCAAACGGCGATTTCGCGCTCCCGCTCGGTCAGGGAGTATTTGCCGGCATGGAAATGGCCGCCGAAGGGGCCGGCGACTTTGGCCAAAGCCGGGTTGTGCACCCAGATTTTGCTCGGGCCGGGCAGGCCGCCGCGGCTTTCGATCATGGCGCGGTAGCCTTCCTGCTGCGCCGGGGTCATGTCGTCGTAGGGGATTTCGGCGTAGCGGCCGAAGGTGGGGGTGGCGGTCATGGTTGGTTTCCTTCCCTGTGTTGGTGGCAGCATCCGGGCGGGGCCGGGCGCTGCTGTCAAGCATCAGGACGAAGCAAGGGGCGAACTTCTTCTGCCAGCAGATGCAACTGCTCCAGCGCGAGGCTGTTGGGCATCCCAGGCCAATGAATAGACGCCACCAGATGGTTCACCCCCAACCGCTCATTCAGGCGGTTCAACTGATCGGCCACCTCGGCCGGGGAGCCGAACAGGAAGCGGTCTTCCAGCAGTTCGTTGAAGGCATGGTCGAAATGGTCACCTTCCGGCATGACCTTGTCCTGACCCCATGACCGGTAGGCATTGTATTTTTCTTCGAGGTAGGGCTGCGCGATGCGGATCGCCTCGGCCCGGGTTTTGGCGACGAAAACCTCCCGCCGCATCGGGACTTCAGCCGGAAATGGGCGGCCGCAGGCGTCGAGGGCGCGTTTGTACAGGTCCATCTGGCGTTCGATCGTTGCCATCGTGTTGTGGGGATTGATGTACCAGCAATCGCCCAGCCGGGCGGCGCGCTCGATCGCGACATCGGCGTTGGCCCCGATCCAGATGGGCGGCGTGGGTTTTTGCAGCGGCTTGACCGGGCAGGTGGCGTGGTCGAGTTCGAAGCCCATGCCTTTCATGTCGACGAAATCCTCCGTCCACAGGCGGCGGATGGCGGTCAGGCATTCCTCAAACCGCGCGCCCATCTGGCCGCGCGGGATGCCGAAGGCCTTGAATTCAACGTCGCGGTAGCCAATCCCGGCACCGAAGACGAGCTTGCCGCCGGACAGAAGGTCGAGGGTCGCCAACTGCTCTGCCAAATCCAGCGGCTTGTGCAACGGAACCAGCACGAGGCCGCAAATGATCCGCAGCCGGGGCGCGATCGCGGCGCAATAAGCGAGGAAGGGGATCTGCTGCACGGCCTCAAACGGATGGGCGCTGTAATGCGACCCTTTTACGACTCCATCGAAACCGAGGCGATCCGCGCAACGAACCAGATCGAGATCGTCGTTGAGGTGGCCGGTGGGATCGCCGTGGGGATGCTGGCCGCGGATGATGAGGCTGAGTTTCATGATGGGGGCCTTTTTTGGCGAAGGGTTACGACGACCGTTTGGTGAATAAGGCTGGGCCCATATTTAACGTCCCGCCTGTATCGCGCGCGTGGTATCGTCGCCGGTTTCAAATTTTACCGCGCGCAGGGCGCTGGCGAAGGCGGTCGCGGTGGGAAACCGCTCGTCCGGGCGCTTTGCCATGGCGCGCTTCACGACCGCGTCGAAGGCAGGGGGCACGGCCGCGTGTTCGGAGGGGGCGGGCACGTCGCTGGACAGCACCTTACCCATGATTTCGGTGACGCCGCCGCCAATGAACGGGCGTTGCCCGGTCAGCATCAGGAACAACAGCACGCCGCAGGCGTAGATGTCGGTCCGGGCATCCACGGGCTCGCCGCGGAATTGCTCGGGCGACATATAGGCGGCGGTGCCGGTGATCATGCCGGTTTGGGTCAGGCTGCCGCCATCCATGCGCGCGATGCCGAAATCGGCGATTTTGGCGCGGCCTTGCCGGGTCAGCATGATGTTGGCGGGTTTGATGTCGCGGTGGACGACGTTCTGCTCATGACAATAGGCCAGGCCCGTCAGGATATCGTCCATGATGCGCACGATATCGCTCAGTTGCGGCCGCCCCTGCTGCGTGAGCCAGGCGCCGAGGGTCGGGCCATCGAGGAACTCCATCACGATATGGGCGGTGCCGTCGATTTCCCCGTAGTCGAAGACGCTGACGATATTGGGATGCAGCAGCCGTCCGGCGGCCTGTGCCTCCTGCCGGAAGCGGGCGGCGCTGTTCAGGCCGCTTGTATCGGTGTCTTCATGGGACAGGAGGATGGTCTTGATCGCGACCCGGCGGCCAATGACCGGGTCCCAGCCGTCATGCACGGTGCCCATGGCGCCGCGCCCCAATTGGCCGCGGATTTCGTATTTGCCGATACGATTGGCTGGCGCCGCGGGCGTGGGGCTGGCGGCGGGGCGGGGTGGTGCGGGCCGCGCGATCACCAGGGCCGCACAGGCACTCCCGAAGGACAGGATGAACCACAGGGCGGTCACGGTTGCGGCCAAGCCGATCGCGGCGTCGTTTTGGATGAATGATTGCGCCATGGTGGTTCCGGCGAGCAGCAGCACACCGGCTGTCCAGGCCCCGCGGGCAATCCCATGGATCGCTGGCTGGTCCGACCATTCCATTTTTGCATAGAGCAGCGTGACGACACAGAGGCCGAGGGCCAGCGTCGAGGCCACCAGCGTGATGGCGGAGAGCGGACCGGTGACGGTCGCGTTCTCACGCAGATAGACCACGGCCTGAACCGCGAGCCAGGCGGCTACAATTAAATAGGCGACACGCCGTATCGGCTTCACGGTGTGTGGTCCTTGATAAGCAAACGGCGCCAGCCCTGGGGACTGACGCCGTTCTGGTGGCAGAACTCTGGCTGCTTACGCCGGCGCGAAGAACGGCATTGGCGGGCCGTTTTCCGTGTCGATGAATTTCAGCTTCACCGCCATGCCGATCTTCACTTCTTTGAAGTCGACGTCGACGATGTTGGTCATGATCCGCGGGCCCTCGGCGAGCTGCACATAGGCGATGCAGTACGGCGGGTTGGCGCGTTCCATCACCGAGAAGGTGTAGATCGTGCCGTTACCGGACACTTCTTTCCATTCCACCGCACCGAAGGTGAACGGCGAAATGGTGCGCGGGTACCAGATGAACTTGCCGGTATCGACGCATTGCGGAATGACCAGCTTGCCGGCGGCGCAGCCGTCGAAGAACGGCTTCGTCTCGGGGTTGGTTTCGACAGACCCGACGAACGGGATTTTACGCTGAACGAAGGACATGACGATTACTCCCGCTCCAGGATCACAGTGCTGCCGACATGGCGGGTGCCGAGCGAGCCGCCGGTGCCATGCGCGATCGCGAGGTCGCAGTTCGGAACCTGGACGGCCTTGTGCGCTTCGCCGCGGAGCTGACGCACCGCTTCGATGATCTTGGTGATACCGCCGCGGTTGGCCGGGTGGTTGGAGCACAGCCCGCCGCCATCGGTGTTGAACGGCAGCTTGCCGACGCCAGAGATCAGGTTGCCGTCCATCACGAACTTGCCGCCCTCGCCCTTGGCGCAGAAGCCGAGGTCTTCGAGCTGCATCAGCACCGTGATGGTGAAGCTGTCATAGATCGAGGCGTATTTGATGTCGGACGGCTTGATGCCGGCCATTTCCCAGGCCGGCGGGCCGGACCAGCGGGCGGCGGAGTAGGTCAGATCGACTTCACCCGCGCTCGGGTTCTTCGCCGCTTCGCCGACACCGATGACCTTCACCAGCGGCCGCTTCAGGCTCTTGGCGATTTCCGGGCGGGTGACGATCAGCGCGCCGCCGCCATCGGAGATGACGCAGCAATCGAGGCGGTGCAGCGGGCTGGCAACCATCGGGGAGTTCACGACATCCTCGACCGTCACGACATCACGCAGCATGGCATGCGGGTTGTGCTGGGCGTGATGCGACGCGGCGACCTTGATCCAGGCGAGCTGCTCGGAGGTCGTGCCGTATTCGTGCATGTGGCGCATGGCGCACATCGCGTACATGTTCGCCGTGGCCGGGCCGTACGGATATTCGAACTGCATTTCGGCCTGGGCCGGATTGCCGGCGCGCGGCGCGGTGCCGGTTGCCATGCCTTCGCTGCGCGGACGGCCGGCGAGCGTGATCAGCGCGACATTGGCGCGACCGGTCGCGATCGCCTGCAGCGCATGGCCGACGGCCACCTGGTAGGACGAACCACCGACATCGGTGGAGTCCATGTGCCGCACCTTGAGGCCCATGTAGTCGATCATGGACATCGGGCCGAGGCCCGGCGCGTCACCGGCGCAATAGTACGCGTCCACGTCGTCCTTGGTCAGGCCGGCGTCTTCAAGCGCACCCTTGGCGCATTCAGCGTGAAGCAACGTGACCGATTTATCGGTCGCCTTGCGCGTGGGATGCTCCCAGGCACCCACGATGTATCCCGCACCCTTCAAACTCATGCTTCGCTCCCATTTCGACCGGCTTCGGGACACCTCCAACAGGGAAGGTGCCTGGGCCCGGTTCAGGCGGGGGGATTATACCCATCGGTAGCTCTTACACCAGAGCGGGGCACCAGAGCGGGGAATTGGGCCGGGCTTACCGCCCGAACCCCTGGCCACCGTTCACCTGCATCACCTGCGCCGTCACCCAGTTCGCCATCGGCGACGCCAAAAACACCACAACCCGCGCGACCTCCTCCGGTCGGCCTAACCGCCCCGCCGGGATGGCGTTGAGGATGCCGTTGTACAAAGCCGGTGCCTCGGTCTTGCGGCGCTCCCACGACCCGCCCGGAAATTCGATCGATCCGGGGGCGATGCAATTGACCCGAATGCCCTTCTTGGCGACCGTTGCCGCCAGGGTGCGGGTGTAGTGGATCACCGCCGCTTTTGACGCCCCGTAGGCCGGGGTGCGGACGGACGGATTGATCCCCGAACCCGAAGCGATGTTGATGATCGCGGGGTCCTGGCCATTTTCCAGGAACGGCATCGCCTCCCGCGAGGCGCGGACGGTGGCCATCAGATCGACCGTCAGGCTGGACTCCCAGCTCGCTTCGTCGCCGCCGCGGCCGAAGCCGGAGGCGTTGTTGATCAGAATGTCGATCCCACCCATCGCCGCCGCAGCTGCCGGAATATAGGCGGCGATCGCGTCATTGTCGGACAGATCGCACGACGCGGCGTGGACGACACCGCCGAAGGCCGCGATGTCGGCGCGGGCGGCTTCCAGTGCTTCCAGACCGCGGGCGCAGATGGATACGGAGGCACCCTCCGCCGCGAAGGCCAGCGCGATGCCGCGCCCGATTCCCTTGCTGCCGCCGGCCACGACGACGCGGCGTCCCTTCAATCCCAGTTCCATGGTCGATCCCCCGTTTGCTGTGGGATCAGTGTCCGACCAAGCGCGCGATCCCGCAATCCAGCAGGGCCGGGTCGATCTCGCGTTCCATGGTGTCGGACCGCGTGCGGGCGGAATCGCCAGGATGATTGCGCCATTTTATGCGGCCGCTGTAATGCTGGGTTGGCCGAGAGAGCCAGGGGGAACACGTCATGCTTGGTGTCGTCATTCACGCGCCCAAAGACCTGCGGGTCGAGCCGATCATGGCGCCGCCGCCGGGGGAGCATGATGTGCTGGTGCGGATTGCCGCGGGGGGGATTTGCGGCTCGGACCTGCATTACTACCACGATGGCGGGTTCGGCGCGGTGCGCATCCGCCAGCCGATGGTGCTCGGCCATGAGATCGCCGGCGTCATCGCTGAGGTTGGTTCCGGCGTGACCCATCTCCGGCCGGGCCAGCGGGTCGCCGTCAATCCCAGCCTGCCCTGCGGTCAGTGCCGCTATTGCGCCGAAGGCCGGCAGCGCCACTGCCTGGACATGCGGTTCCTCGGCAGTGCGATGCGCTTCCCGCACGTGCAGGGCGGTTTTCGGCAGGCTTTGACGGTACCGGCGGTGCTGGCCATCCCGATTCCCGACACCATGACGATGGCGGAGGCGGCGATGGCCGAACCGTTGTCGGTATGCCTGCACGCGGTGAACCGGGCGGGCGCGCTGATGGGCGCGCGCGTGCTGGTGACGGGCAGCGGGCCGATCGGGGCGCTGACGGTGCTGGCGGCGCGCCTGGCCGGCGCGGCGGAGATCGTGGCCACCGATCTGAGCCCCTATCCGTTGCGCTTCGCCGAACAATGCGGTGCGACGCGGACGCTGGACATGGGCGCGGATCCGGACGCGCTGAAGCCCTTTACGGCGGATAAGGGGCATTTTGACGTGATGTTTGAAGCCTCGGGTTCCGGTGCCGCGCTGCGCGGCGCCTTCGACGCGCTCCGCCCCGGCGCGATCATCGTCCAGGTCGGCATTGGCGGGGAGGTACCGCTGCCGATGAGCGTGCTGGTCGCGAAAGAATTCCAACTGCGCGGGACGTTCCGGTTCGATCAGGAGTTCCCGCTGGCGGTGGAACTGATGGGCTCCGGCCGGGTCGATGTGAAGCCGCTGGTGACGGAGACAATGCCGATCGCGGAGGCGAATGCGGCGTTTTTGCTGGCCTCGGATCGGAAGCAGGCGATGAAGGTGCAGTTGTCGTTCGCTTAGCTGCCTCATCTTCTCCCCCTCCCCTTGCGGGAGGGGGTGGGGGGAGGGGTGAAGCGGCACCGTCCTTGATGGGATCACCCCTCCCCCCAACCCCCTCCCGCAAGGGGAGGGGGCGTGTTTGTTGCACTGCTGTGCCCCCACCAAGGACCACCCCATGAAAATCACCGCCATCGAAACCCTGCGGACCGCTGAGTTCGCCAATGTCATCTGGGTACGGGTGCATACCGATGCCGGGATCGTCGGCCTCGGCGAAACATTCTACGGCGCCGGCGCGGTGGAGGCGCATATCCACGATACGCTGTCGGTCCGGCTGCTCGGCCGTGACCCGTTGCGGATCGAGTTCCTGCACCGCGAAATGCTGAACCTGCCGATGGCGCAATCCAGCACCGGCGTGGAATATCGCGCGGCCTCGGCGATCGACATCGCTTTGTGGGATATTTTCGGCAAGGTCTGCAATCAGCCGGTGCATCAGATGCTGGGCGGGCTCTGCCGCGACAAGCAGCGGATCTACAATACCTGCGCCGGCTATCGTTACGTCCGCTCCACCCAGATCAAGCCGGTGTCGAACTGGAACCAGGGCGATGAGGGCGGCCCCTACGAAGACCTGAACGGCTTCATGACCCGCGCCGACGCGGTGGCGGAAAGCCTGCTGGAATCCGGTATCTCCGCCATGAAGATCTGGCCTTTCGATCCCGCGGCGATGGAGAATGAAGGCTGCCACATCACCAGCGCCCAGCTCAAAACCGCCCTCGAACCCTTCGAGAAGATCCGCAAAGCTGTCGGCGACAAGATGGAGATCATGGTGGAGTTCCACTCCCTGTGGAACCTGCCGATGGCGAAGAAGCTGGCGAAATATCTCGAACCTTACAATCCCACCTGGTTTGAGGACCCGATCCGCATGAACTCACCGCAGGCTTTGGCTGAATATGCGCGCTCGACGCCGGTCTGGGTGACTGCCAGCGAAACACTGGGCTCGCGCTTTCCGTTCAAGGACATGCTGGACCGCGACGCGGTGCATGTGGTGATGGCCGATTTGTGCTGGACCGGCGGGCTGACGGAGGGCCGCAAGATCGCGGCGATGGCCGAGACCTATCATCGCCCCTTCGCGCCGCATGACTGCATCGGCCCGGTGGGCTTCATCGCCGGCATCCATGCCTCCTTCAGTCAGCCGAACACGCTGATCCAGGAGAGTGTGCGGGCCTTCTACACCGGTTGGTACAAAGAGCTCGTCACCACAATGCCCGTCATCAAGGACGGCTATGTTTTCCCGATGGAAGGCCCCGGCCTGGGTGTCGAATTGCTGCCATCTGTGTTTGAACGGTCAGACCTGACCACGCGCCGTACGGAGGCCTGATCCATGTCCACCACACTGTTCGATCTCACCGGGCGCACGGCGCTGATCACCGGATCCTCCCGCGGTCTGGGCCGTGCGATGGCGGAGGGCATGGCGGAGGCGGGCGCCGCGATCGTCCTGAACGGCACCAACGCCGAAAACCTGGCCACCGCCGCCGCCGAAATGCGCGCCAAGGGTTACACCGTGCATGAGGCCCGGTTCGACGTGACCGACGAACCCGCGATCATCGCCGCGTTCGGGCAGTTGGATGCGCAGGGCATCACGGTCGATATCCTGGTGAACAATGCCGGGGTGCAGTTCCGCCGACCGATGGTGGAATTGGCGACGGCGGATTGGCGGCGGGTGATCGACATCAATCTGACCGCGGCCTTCGTCATCGGCCGTGAAGCCGCCAAACGCATGATCCCGCGCGGCCATGGCAAAGTGATCAATATCGGCTCGCTCATGAGCGACGCGGCCCGCGCGACGGTGGCGCCGTACACAGCGGCCAAGGGCGGCATCAAGATGCTGACCCGCTCGATGACGGTGGAATGGGCCGCGCACAATATCCAGGCCAATTGCATTGGCCCGGGCTACATGCTCACCGACATGAACCAGCCGTTGGTGGACGACGAAAAATTCAACAGCTGGGTCATCGGCCGCACGCCATCCCGCCGCTGGGGTAAGCCGGCGGAGCTGGTGGGCACGGCGATCTTTCTGGCCTCCTCGGCGTCGGACTACGTCAACGGGCAGATGATCTACGTGGACGGGGGCATGCTGGCCGTGCTTTGAGGTGTCTGCAGATCGGGTTTTTAGTTTCAAACGATAACAGAGAAAGAGACGCAACCATGCGTAAGACGTTCACGACCATGATTCTGGCGGCCGGCCTGGCTGCCTTCGCGACCGCTGCCAGCGCGCAGACGCTGCGCTACGGCATGACCTTGCCGCAGGGGGAGAACCCCGATTTCCATTCGGCGACCGCGTTCAAGGACTACATCGAGTTTAAGACCGGCGGCAAAGTGAAGGTTGAGATTTATCCAGCCAACCAGCTTGGCGGTGAACGCCAGATGGCGGAGCAGGTGCGCGACGGCGCGCTGGACATCGCCTTCGTCGCCGACGGTGCGATGGGTGGGTTCTATCCGAAGATCCAGGCCTTTGCGATCCCGTATCTGTTCGCCTCCGCCCCGGTGGCCTGGGAAGTGCTGCGCGGGCCGGTGGTCGCGGGCATCGCTGATGATATCCACAAGACCCTCGGCCTGACGGTGCTGAATTTCTCGGAAAACGGTTTCCGCGACTTCACCAATTCCAAGCACCCGATCCGCAATCCCGACGATATGAAGGGGTTGAAGATGCGCACCATGGAAAGCCCGGTCTACATCAAAATGATGCAGTCGATGGGTTCTGCGGCAACGCCGATCAACGCGGCGGAGATGGTGATGGCGCTGCAGCAGAAGGTGGTGGATGGGCAGGAAAACGCGCCCAGCACCATCAACATGATGGGCATCGCCGACGTGCAGAAATTCATGTCGACGGACGAACATGTGTTCTCCGCGATGCTGCTCATCATGGCCGATGACAGCCTGAAGAAACTGACCCCGGACCAGCGCAAGATCGTGCATGACGCGGCGATGTTGCAGGCGAGCGTCAACAACTCCGAACGCGCCCGTTCGACCAAAGCCAATATCGATGCGATCCGCGCCAAGGGCGTGGAGGTCTACATGACCTCCCCCGCTGAAAAGGAGCAGTTCAAGGCGGCCGCGCAGGCGCCCGTCACCGAATATATCCGGGCCCAGGTTGGCAACGAACTGGTGGATGCACTGCTGGCGGATGTCAAACGCGCCGAAAAGGTCGTCTACGGGGAGTGATCCGGTGCTGGCATTCCTCTCATCGGTCCCGCGGCGTCTGGTCCGACTGACCGAGACGCTCGCGGCGATCCTGATCGCGTTCATCGTCTGCTGTAACGCGGCGCAGATTTTCTGCCGCTACGTGCTGCTGACGCCCTTGAGCTGGACCGATGAGGCGATGCGCTACGCCATGGTCTGGGTGGCGTTTCTGGCCGGCAGTGCCTTGGTGTTCCGGCAGGAGCATATGGCGCTGAACATCGTCGACATGCTGAAGGTGCGCTGGGCCGTATGGCTGCTGCGCGCCTTCGTGCTGATCATGATTCTGAGCTTCGCGGTTTTGTTGGTCATGTATGGCTGGCCGCTGGCGATGCGCAATGCGAAGCAGCTGTCGCCCTCGGCCCAATTGCCGCTGGTCTATGCCTATATCGCGGTGCCCATCGGCGGGGCGCTGATGGCGCTGTATGCCGCCTGGCTGTTGCTGATCCCGGGTTCCGCCCCGGTGCTTGACGACGAGCATGAGGAGCTCACCGGCCTATGAGCCTCATGGGACTGATTTTCGTCGCCCTGCTCGCGCTGGGGGTGCCGATTGCGTTTGTGATGGGGATTGCGGGGTCTGCCGGGTTGTACTGGATGGACCTGCGGTTGATGCTGATCCCGCAGCGGATGTTCAACGGGGTGGACAGCTTCATTCTGCTGGCCGCGCCATTCTACATTCTGGCGGGCGAGCTGATGTCGCGGTCGGGCATCACCCGCCGGCTGGTGCGCCTGTCCACGTTGCTGACCGGGCATTTCCGGGGTGGCACCGCGTTTGGCAGCGTGCTCAGCGCGGTGCTGTTCTCCGGCATTTCCGGGACGGCAGTGGGCGATACCGCGGCGCTCGGCCAGATCTACATCCGGGAAATGCCGAAAGAGGGCTACAAGACCGAGTACGCTGCCGCTTTGGTCGTGGCGGGTTCGATGATCGGGCCGATCGTTCCGCCATCGGTAACGCTGGTGATCCTCAGCGCGGTGTCGCAGATCTCGAT
>CAIUPC010000713.1 GCA_903900905.1 uncultured Acetobacteraceae bacterium | reverse complement strand
CCCACCGACATCCATCTGATTGGCCTGGAAACGCCGCAACCGGTGGACGGCATCTTCCTGCTGGGCACGGACCAGCTGGGACGCGACCTGTTCTCCCGCATGATGGTCGCGACCCGCATTTCCCTGTCCATCGGTCTGGTCAGCGTCGGGCTTAGTTTGGTGCTGGGTGTGCTGCTGGGGGGCATGTCGGGCCTGTATGGCGGCTGGGTCGATACCGTTATCCAGCGGGTGATCGAGGTCATCCGCTCCATCCCAACCATCCCGCTGTGGATGGGCATCGCCGCCGCGCTGCCGAATACCTGGAGCGTGACGCAGGTCTATTTCGCTATCACACTGATCATCTCCTTTATCGGCTGGACCGAGCTGGCCCGCGTCGTCCGCGGCCGCTTCCTGGCGCTGCGGGAGGAGGATTTCGTCATCGCTGCTGAACTGCTCGGCGCCAGCCAGTTGCGGATCATGCTGCGACATATGCTGCCGTCCTTCACCAGCCATGTGATCGCGGCGGTATCGCTGGCGCTGCCGGCGATGATCATCAGTGAGACATCGCTGTCCTTCCTGGGCCTGGGGCTGCGCCCACCGGCGATTTCCTGGGGAATTTTGTTACAGGACGCGCAGAACGTGCAGGTGCTGGCGGGCGCGCCATGGCTGCTCTGCGCCGCGATCCCGGTCGTGCTGGTCATCCTGGCATTCAACTTCCTTGGCGACGGCCTGCGTGACGCGGCGGACCCCTATGGCTGATCATTCGCTCCTCTCCGTGCGCGAACTGGCGGTGGAGTTTCGCGCCGATACCGGGACCGTGCGGGCTTTGGATTCCGTCAGCCTGGACCTGCGGCCTGGCCGGGTGCTGGGCGTTGTCGGCGAGTCCGGCTGCGGCAAAAGCGTGACCGCGCGGGCCATCCTGCGCATTCTCGACCGCAACGGCGCGATCGTGGCGGGCAAAATCCTGCTCGACCCCGGCACGCCGACGGAAACCGACCTGACGGCACTGAACCCGGAAAGCCAGGCGATGCGCGGCGTACGCGGCGCCCGTGTCGGGCTGATTTTCCAGGAGCCGATGTCGGCCTTGTCGATGCAATACACCGTCGGCAACCAGCTGATCGAGGCCATTCGCGCCCATAACGACCCCGGCAAGACCGTGGCCCGCCAGCGCGCGATCGAGCTGCTGCGCGACGCCGGCATCCCCCGGCCGGAAACCCGGGTCGACGCCTATCCATTCCAGCTCAGCGGCGGCCTGCGCCAGCGCGTCGGCATCGCGCTGGCCCTGGCCGGCGACCCCGACATCCTGATCGCCGATGAGCCGACGACCGCGCTGGACGTGACGACTCAGGCGCAGATCCTGACGCTGCTGCGCCGTTTGCAGCAGGACAAGCACATCGCGCTGATGCTGATCACCCATGACATGGGCGTGATCGCGCAAATGGCCGATGATGTGGCGGTGATGTATCTCGGCCGTGTCGTGGAATACGCGCCGGTGCAGGAGGTGTTCCACGCCCCGCGCCATCCCTATACGCGGGCGCTGCTTCGCTCCGTCCCCGATCTGCGGGCCACACCGCGGCAGCGCCTGGCGACGATTGGCGGCGCGGTGCCGCAGCCGAATGCGCGCCCCTCCGGCTGCCCGTTCCATCCCCGCTGCCCCGAGGTGATTCCCGGCCGCTGCGACGTCTCCCCGCCCGCGCCGGTGCCACCGGGTGAGGCCGGGGCATCCTGCTTCCGGTTGGAGGACGCGGCATGAGCATCCTCGATGTCGTTGGTCTGTCGAAGCATTACCCCATCCATGCCGGTTTCTTGCGCAAGGAAGTCGGCCGCGTGCGCGCCGCCGACGATGTGAATTTCAGCATCGCCCGCGGTGAGACGCTGGCACTGGTGGGTGAATCCGGCTGCGGCAAGACCACGGTCGCGCGCTGCATCCTGCGGGCGCAGGCACCGACCGCGGGATCGATCCTGTTCTCCCCGGAGGAGGGGCAGAGCATCGACCTCGCACCCCTGTCGCGCCGCGCCTTGCGGCCGTTGCGGCGGCATATCCAGCTGATCTTCCAGGACCCCTATGCGTCGCTGAACCCGCGCATGATGGTGGGCGATATCATCGCCGAACCGCTGCTGATCGCGGGCGTGCCGCTGGCGCAGCGGCAGGCGCGCGTGCTGGAACTGCTCGACCTCGTTGGCCTGCCGATGGCCGCGCGCACCCGCTTCCCGCACGCTTTCTCCGGCGGGCAGCGCCAGCGGATTGGCATTGCCCGGGCTTTGGCGCTGCAGCCGAAGCTGATCGTGGCCGATGAGCCGGTGTCCGCGCTGGACGTGTCGGTGCAGGCGCAGATCATTAACCTGCTCCTCGATCTGCAGGACCAGCTTGGTCTGTCGATGCTGTTCGTGGCGCATGATCTCGGCGTGGTGCGCCATGTCAGCGACCGGGTCGCGGTAATGTATGTCGGGCGAATCGTGGAGGTGGCGCCGACGACGGCGCTCTATTCCACGCCGAAGCATCCTTATACGCAGGCGCTGCTGGCCGCGGTGCCAAAAGCCGATCCGGCGCTGCGGGATGCGATTTTCGCGCCGGCCGGGGAGGTCGCGGATCCCGCCAAGCCGCCGCCCGGCTGCGCGTTCCACCCCCGCTGCCCGTTTGTCATCGATCGCTGCCGGGTCGAGCGGCCGGAACTGACCGAACTCCCGTCCGGTCATCTGAGCGCCTGCCACCGGGCGCGTGAACTGACTTTGACTGGCGTCCCCTGACCACCAAGGAGGCTTCGATGCGCATCAACAAGACCTGGCTGGCCGCTTTCCTGGCGATGGGGCTGACCGCCGCCCATGCGCAGACGAACAATTTCGAACAATCGGGGCTGGTGGGAACACTCGAGGCACCGGCGATCATCACCGATCCCGCACAATGGCCGAAAGCGTTCAAAGAGGCGCCGCAACTGGCGGCCTTGGTTAAAGAGGGCAAGCTGCCGCCGGTCGAGCAGCGCATTCCCGCCGAACCGATGGTGGTCAAACCGCTGCGCGCCATTGGCACCTATGGCGGCATCTGGCGGCGCGGCTTCCTTGGGCCGGGCGATGGCGAGAATGGCAACCGCATCCGCGCCGGCGACAAGCTGCTGTTCTGGGACAAGACCGGCACCGAAATCATGCCGAGCGTCGCCAAGGGCTATGAGCTCAGCGCCGACGGCAAGCGCACCACGCTGTTTCTGCGCAAGGGCATGAAGTGGTCCGACGGATCGCCCTTCACCGCCGATGATTTCATGTTCTGGTATGAGGACATGAACGGCAACAAGGACCTGGTGCCAACGCCGGCGCCGGAAATGACGATCGATGGCAAGCCGGGGCGAATCGTGAAAGTGGATGAAACCACGGTCGCGTTCGAATTCGACTCGCCCTATTTCCTGTTTCCACGTTTGCTGGCCGGCGACACGCAGGTGGGTGGCGGCCAGTCGCGGTTGCAGTCGGATGGGCGTGAGCTTGGTCCGTACGCGCCGGCGCATTATTTGAAGCGCTTCCTGCCGAAGAACAGCTCGGTCGAGGCCCTGACGACCGAGGCCAAGGCGGCCGGCTACGACAACTGGGTGCAGTATTTCCGTTTCAAATCGGATTGGCGCCTGAACAAGGAGGCGCCATCTCTGTCCGCCTGGGTCATGACCCAGCCCATCAATACGCAGACCTG
>CAIUPC010000712.1 GCA_903900905.1 uncultured Acetobacteraceae bacterium | reverse complement strand
GCATCAGTATTTTACTAATAAAATCAACGGCAGTGCCGCGGGCGATCCTCGGGACAAGCCCGAGGATGACGGTTTTTACGGGGGTGCCGCTCCTCCGTAAGCCATATGCGATCACCCTGACCCAATCGGCCCCCCTGGGACCAAAGCGGGAAGCATAGTACCGTGCCATGCCGGGCAACGACCCGAGGGATATGGAGGAAATGGTGGCATGAGGGCGATACTCTGGATCATGGCGTGGCTGCTGGCCGTGGCGCCAATCGTGGCGCGGGCGCAGACGGAGGCCACCTATCAACTCGGGCGCTTCACCTTCGAAAACGGCGGTGAGATCGCGGATATGCGGGTGGGATACGTGACCTGGGGCACGCTGAACGCGGCCAAGGACAACGCGATCCTGGTTGTGCCCGGCACCAGCGGCGGCCGGCATAGCTATGACGCCCATATCGGGCCCGGCAAAACGTTCGATACAGACAAATATTTCGTGATTGGCTGCGATCCTATCGGCGGCGGCACCTCTTCATCCCCGAAGGATGGGTTGGGCACGGTGTTCCCGCGCTACACCATTCGCGACATGGTCCGGGCGCAGCAGGAGATGGTGACCAAGGGCCTTGGTATCAAGAGGCTGCGCGCGGTGGGCGGCGGCTCGATGGGTTCGTTCCAGACGGTCGAATGGGGGATCAACTTCCCCGACGCCATGGCCGGCCTGATCATGATCGTGCCGGCGGCGCGGAGCGATTATCACTTCGCCGCCGTCGTGGATGCCTTCGCGGCGATGGTGACGCTCGACCCCAAATACCAGGACGGCAAATACACCGAAAACCCGGTGGAGGGCATTCGCCGCGCCGCGCTGATCTATTTCCCCTGGACCAGCAGCGACGAATATCTGGTCTCCCTCACCGAGGAACAATACGAAGCCGGCAAGAAAGCCGCGGGCGACGCCTGGGCGAAGAACTGGGACGCCAACAGCATGCTGTGGCGTTATTTCGCCAGCCGGAATTTCGACGCCTCGAAACCCTTCGGTGGTGACATGATGAAGGCGCTCGGCCAGATCAAGGCACCGGCTTTGCTGCTGCCGAGCATGACCGACCGCACCATCCCCGGCTATCTGACGCGGGAGCTGTATCGCGGCCTGCGCGGCCAGGTCACCTATGCCGAGATCCCCTCGATCCGCGGCCACTCGGCGGGCAGCCAGCCGCCGGGAACCGCGGAATATGCCTATGTCAGCGATAAGATCAGCACCTTCCTGGCCGGGCTCAAGTACTGACCCTTAAGACCGCTGGAGGACGGCGCGGACCTCCTCCAGCGTGGCCGGGTCCTCGATCGTCGGGGGCGTGGCGACGGCCTCCCCATCGGCGATGCGGCGGATCACCGCGCGCAGGATCTTGCCCGAGCGTGTCTTCGGCAGCCGCGGCACCACGCGGGCGTCGCGGAAGGCGGCGACGGGGCCAATCCGCTCCCGGATGAGGGCGACGAGTTCGGCGGCGATCTCGGCTTCCGGCCGGTTGACGCCGGATTTCAGCACCACGAGGCCGAGCGGGGTCTGACCCTTGAGTTCGTCCTTGGCACCAAACACGGCGCATTCCGCGACATCCTTGTGGGACGCCAGGACCTCCTCCATCGAGCCGGTGGACAGGCGGTGGCCGGCGACATTGATGATGTCGTCGGTGCGGCCCATCACCCAGACATCGCCGTTCTCGTCCACCACGCCGGCATCGCCGGTGCGGTACCAGCCGGGGAAGTCGGACAGGTAGGCGGTGCG
>CAIUPC010000711.1 GCA_903900905.1 uncultured Acetobacteraceae bacterium | reverse complement strand
GGGTGGCGGCGGGCTGATCGGTGGCATCGCGGCCTGGTATGCCGGCGCGGCCTCCATCATCAGCGTCGAGCCCGAGGGCTGCCCTGGCCTGCACCACGCACTCCAGGCCGGCGAACCGGTCGATGCCCCCGTCGGCGGACTGGCAGCCGACGCGCTCGGCGCACGGCGCGTCGGCACGCTGATGTTCCCGATCGCGCAGGCCCATGTCGCCCAGGCGATCCTCGCCGAAGACTCCGCCATCGTCGCCGCCCAGCGCTGGCTCTGGGATCGGCTGCGCCTGATCGCCGAACCCGGCGGCGCCACCGCTTTGGCCGCGCTGCTGTCCGGCCGTTTTACCCCGCCGGTGGGCGCGCGCGTCGGCGTGCTGGTCTGTGGCGGCAACACCGATCCCGCGAAGGTGACATCATGAGCAACCCCGTCGTCCTGTTGGACATCGACGCCCGCGGCGTGGCGACCGTCACGCTGAACCGCCCCGAAGTCGGCAACGCCTATAACGCCGATGTGCTGGAGGGGCTGATCAACGGCCTGCGCCAGCTGGCCACTGATCCCGCCGTGCGTTGTCTGGTCGTGCGCGGCGCCGGCAAGCATTTCCAGGCCGGGGCCGATATCCGCTGGCTCGGCCAGGTCGCGGATTACCCGCCGGAGGCTAACTACGCCGCCTCCGTCGCCACCACGCGGGCGATGCAGTTGCTGAACGAGTTCCCCAAACCGACCATCGCCATGGTGCATGGCGCCTGCTTCGGCGGTGGTGTGGGGATCGTCTGCTGCGTGGACGTGGCGCTGGCCACGCCGGACTCGATCTTCGGCATCACCGAGGTGCGGGTCGGCGTCGCGCCCACCCCGATCTCCACCTACATGGTCGATGCCATTGGACTGCGGCACACGCGACGCTATGCCCTGACCGGGGAACGCTTCGACGCCGCCGAAGCCATGCGGATCGGCCTGGTGCATGAAGTCATCGCGGAAGATGCGATCGAGGCCAAACTCGCCACGGTCATCGATGCGATCTTCCACAGCAGCCCCACCGCGATGGCGATGACCAAGAGCAGCTTCCTCGGGGCCAACGGGCTGCTACTCGACGAACGCCAGATCGCGATGCTGGCACATGAGGGCTGGACGCAACGGGCGTCGGCTGAGGGGCATGAGGGGACGACGGCCTTCCGCGAGAAGCGCAAGCCGTCATGGTACCGCGGGCCTGGCGGGTAAGGATGGTGCCGGGGTTGACGCCGGTGTCGCAGCAGGTTGGGGCTGCCGCAGGAAGGAAAACGGCGAAGGGTCTTTGTTGAAGATCAGGGCCGCGAAGACGATCAGCAAGGCGAATACGAACGACGCGACAATGCCGGCGGCGACATTCGCCCAGAATGTCGACCAGAACGACATCGCCTTCTTGACCTGGGCAACCATGCCCTGAACATCCCCAACAATCGAACTATCGATCGCCTTCTGCCGTTCGGCGGCAATCCGAGGCTCCATGTAGGCGGCCGCAAGCTCACCGAAATAAGCAACAGCCTCTGCCAAAATGGCAGACAAACGCGAGTCCGGCAGGTTCTGAATCCAGTCCTCGATCTCTGGAGCATCAGGCGGTCGGCCAAACCGATCCTGATAATGCGCCTCCCAATCGTATTTTGCTTCCGCGTATCGGGCGAACGCGAGCAGCGCGATTCCAGGCGGTTGGCCCTCATTCTGAAACCTGGCGAAAACATCGCGGTCGCTGTCGACCGGCATGGGTTACAGCCGGCCGAAAAATGGCACTTTGAGGTTAGCCTGCCGCATCGCGCGCGTGAGACGATCTATACGTTCCTGAGTTGCCTGACTGACGACAAGAGACGTCGGCTTACGGGGCGCTACATCGCGCGCGACAGCGATCGGCTCAGGCTCCGACCGATCCCCGTCGTGGATAACGGGCTTCAGGTGCTGCGTCATCGCCCCACTCCAAATTTGCGTATCGACAACGTAGGCCGCTGGAGCACCATTTTCAAGGCATTCACTCCAGCCTTGCCGCCCGCTCCCCTGCCAGCAAGGCCTCCTTCCGGGGCACGCCCCAGCGGTAACCGGTCAGGTTTCCGTCGCTGCCCACCACCCGGTGGCAGGGCACGGCCAGTGACACCGGGTTGGTCGC
>CAIUPC010000710.1 GCA_903900905.1 uncultured Acetobacteraceae bacterium | reverse complement strand
GATATGGTCTTCACTGTCCCAAATATAGACGATCGCCATGGGCCGCTCCACTCCGGGTCAGCAGGGCCAGCATGAGGCCCATGGCGATCATAGAGACTCTGTTTCAGATGAATTGCAACCAGACCATGATCGTTTGAGGTTGGATCAACCTGCGTGTTCGATCATGGTCCAGCTCTTTGTTTTGTCGCGTGATTCACGCCGCCGTGTGGTTCCACCTCTGGCGATCACGCTCTCATGCACATGTTTGCCGCCGTTACGCCGCCGCCAAAGCCCGCCACACTTTCTCCGGCGTCATCGGCATGTCGATCGCCGTCACCCCGTCCGCGGCCAGCGCATCCAGCACCGCGTTCACCAATGCCGGCGGCGAGCCCACCGCCCCCGCCTCCCCAGCCCCCTTCACGCCCAGCGGATTCGATCGGCACGGCACTTCCAGCAGCTCGACCTCGATATCCGGCAGGTCGTCGGCGCGGGGCAAAGCGTAATCCATGAAGCTGCCCGACAGCAGCTGGCCGGAGTCCGGGTCGAACACCGTATTCTCCAGGATCGCCTGGCCCATGCCCTGCGCCACGCCGCCGGCCACCTGGCCGCGGACGATCAGCGGGTTCACCGTCTTGCCGAAATCATCGCAGACGACGTAGCGGTCGATGCTGATCGCGCCGGTCTCGGGATCGATCTCGACCTCCGCGATGTGGCAGCCGTTGGGGAAGGTGTGGTGCTCGATGGGCGCCACTTCGGCGGCATCCAGAACGCCCACGCCCTTTTGCCGGCGCGCCGCCGCCAGCGCCAGGATGTCGATGCCGCGATCGGTGCCGACGATAGAAAAGCGCCCATCAGCGAAGGCGATATCGGCGACGGCGGCTTCCAGTTCTTCCGCCGCGGCTTCCCGGCCCTTGGCGATGACGCTGTTGGAGGTCATCAGGATCGCCTGTCCCTCCGAATACAGGCTGCGGGCGCCGCCGGTGCCGCCGCCGACGGGGATGGTGTCGGTGTCGCCCTGGCGGATGCGGATCAGATCGCCATCGATGCCGAGCTGCGTGGCGGTGAGCTGCACATAGGCGGTCTCATGCCCCTGGCCGGTGGACTGGGTGCCGACATAGACGTCGACGAAGCCGTCCTCGGCGAAGCGGATCTCGGCGCGCTCGCTGGCATCGCCGCCGGTGGCTTCCAGGTAATAGGCGAAGCCGATACCGCGGCGCTTGCCTTGCCGGGAAGCGGCGGCGCGGCGGGTGCCGAAGCCGGCGTAGTCCATTTTGGCCAGCGCGGCGTCGAGCACGATGCGGAAATCGCCGCTGTCATAGGTCTTCCCGACCGGCGTGCTATGCGGCATCGCGTCGGGGCCGACCATGTTGCGGCGGCGGAGTTCGGCGCGGTCGATGCCGAGCTCACGGGCGGCGGCGTCCACCAGGCGTTCGACCAGGTAATTGGCCTCCGGCCGGCCGGCGCCGCGATAGGCGTCCACCGGCACGGTATTGGTGAACACGCCGAGGACCTGGGCGTGGATCGCCTTGAACCCATAGACGCTGGAGAGGACCGAAGTCCCGGCATAGGTCGGGATATAGGGGGCGAACGTCGACAGGTAGGCGCCCATGTTGGACACGTTGCGGGTGCGCAGCGCCGTGAAGATGCCGTCTGCGTCGATGGCGAGCTCACCCAAAGTGATATTGTCGCGGCCCTGGGTGTCGCAGAGGAAGGCCTCCCCGCGTTCGGCGGCCCATTTCACGGGCTGGCCGAGTTTGCGCGAGGCGTAGCAGGTCAGCACATGTTCCGCGTACAGGAACAGCTTCATGCCGAAGCCGCCGCCGACATCGGGGGTGATGACGCGGAACCGGTCTGGTTCAACCCCGAACACCGGCCCAATCAGGTTCTTCACCAGCCAGCCGCCCTGGGTATTGGCATAGAGCGTCCAGCGGCCGGTGGCGGCGTCGTAGTCGGCCAAAGCGGCGCGGGCTTCGATGGAAGAGACCACGATGCGGTTGTTGACCACGGTCAGGCTGGTGACATGCGTGGCCTTGGCGAAGGCGGCGTCGGTCGCGGCCTTGTCGCCGATAGACCAGTCGAAAGACAGATTGCCCTTGGCCTCGGGCCAGACCTGGGCCGCGCTGGCATCCATGGTGGTGGCGAGGTCGGTGGCGGAGGGCAGGACGTCATAATCGACGGCGATCGCCTCCATCGCGTCGCGCCCGGCCTGGATGGACTCCGCTACCACGAAGGCCACGGGATCGCCGACATGGCGCACCATGCCTTCGGCCAGCACCGGATGCGGCGGCGTTGCCATGGCGGAGCCGTCGGTGTTCTGCACCGGCGCCGCGCAGGGGAGGGTGCCAATACCATCGGCCGTCAGGTCGTCCGCGGTATAGACCGCACGGACCCCGGCGATGCCGCGCGCCGCGCTGACGTCCAGCGACACGATCCGCGCCGCGGCGTGCGGGCTGCGCAGCACCAGGCCGAACAGCATGCCGGGGAGGGCGATGTCATCGGTATAGCGGCCGTCACCCTTGAGCAGGCGGGGGTCTTCCACCCGGCGAACGGGCTGTGCGAGG
>CAIUPC010000709.1 GCA_903900905.1 uncultured Acetobacteraceae bacterium | reverse complement strand
GTGCCGCGATGGGTCCCCGGGACAAGCCCGGGGATGACGAGGGGGGCGGGGGCGCGGGGATAACGGTGGGGGGAGTTGTTCAATAAGCGTCCGGCGAAATCACGTTCTGCGCCACCGGGCCCAGCAGCGCCGCGTTCATCGTCTCCGCCGATTTGGTGCGAATATCCTCCCACGCCTGCGGGCTGTAGAACGCCGCGTGCGGGGTGATGATCAGGCGGCCGATGGTCCAGTCCTCTTTGGCGCGGTAGGCGCGGATCAGCTCCGGCACCGGCTCGACCGGGGGTTCCACTGGCACCACGTCCAGTCCGACGCCGGCCAGGTGTCCGCTCTTCAGCAGCGCCCCCGCCGCATCGATATCCACGATCGGCCCGCGCGCATCGTTGACCAGAATGGCGCCCTTGGGCAGCAAAGACAGCTGCGCGGTGCTCAGGAAGTTGCGGGTCTCGCGCGTTAGCGGGCAATGCACCGACAGCACGTCCGATTGCTTCAGCAGGTCTTCGAGCGATCCAACCCGCTCCACCCCCAGCGTCTGCTCATAGCCCGCCGGCACATAGGGGTCGAAGAACACGACCTTGAAGCCGAACGCCTTGGCGCGGGTCGCGACGGCGGAGCCGATACGGCCGACGCCGATAATCCCGAAGGTCTGCACAGCGGCGCGGCGCACCAGCGGATCGTCGATATAGCGCCAGGCCGCCGGCGGATTGTCGCGCTGCTTGTCGTGATGCAGCAGCAGGCCGCGGCGGAGCGACAAAGCCAGGGCGATGGCATGGTCCGCGACCTCGGTCGTGCCGTAATCCGGCACGTTCAGGATTTTGATCTGGCGTTCGGCGGCGGCCACGCGGTCGAGCGCGTCATAGCCCACGCCCATCCGGCAGATGGCCTGCAGGCGCGGGAACCGCTCCAGGTCCCTGGCGGTGACTTTGAAGCGCAGGATCATCAGGCCCTGGGCCTCGGCGCAGATCTCGTCGGGGATGTCCGCGAGGCTGGTGGTCGGTTCGGCGGGGAAGATCACGCGGACGAGCGGCCCGAAGATGCGGGTTTCCACGCTATCGTCGGCGTAGATTTTCTCGGAATACAGGACGGTGACGGTCATTGGCGGGGATTCCCTGAGCTTGGGTTGGCGGCGTGCAAGAAGGACTGCTTCAGTTGTGCCACCGGCCCCAGAACCCCGTCATGCCGACCTCCGTCGGCATGACGAAGAGGGGTCGGCGTAGACCGCCAACCAACGCAGGAATTCTTGGGCGAGGCCTCAAGCGCCGATTAGCATATCCGCCAGCGCCGTCATATTGGGCACGATCACATCCGGCTGATACGGCCATTCCGCGAAGGGCCGTTGCCGGCGATCGATGAAGGCGGCGCGCATGCCGGCGGCCTTGGCGCCGACACAGTCGAATTCGTGGTTGGCCACGAACAGGATCTCGTCCATGCGCAGCCCCAGGATTTCGGCCGCTTTGGTATAGGTCGCGACATGCGGCTTGAAGGCATTCGCCTCCGCGACCGAGATCGTGAAGTCATACGCCAGGCCGTGATAGGCCTTGGCATCTTCCAGCATGTCCGGATCGCCGTTCGACAGCACCGCGATCTGGTATTTCGACCGCAGCTTGTCCAGCGCCGCCGGGATTTCCGGGAAGGGCTTCAGGCGAACGATGCTTTCGACCAGGGCTTCCACTTCCGCCCGCGTATGCTCGATCCCGGCGCGGCGTAGCACCTGGGTGACCGACAGGTGCCCGATCGAGCGATACGGAATGTGCTGCTTGCCCAGCAGCGCGTCGATCATCGAGTTTTCGTAATGCGTCCGCCGCCACCAGGTGACGAAGGAATTGGCGCTGCCCGCCCAGCCTTTGGAGGCCAGGTACGGGCGGGCAACCTCGATCAGGCCGCCCTGCATGTCGACCAGCGTACCGTACTGGTCGAACATGCAGACCTTGATCCCCTCCATCGGGGGTTACCGCAGCCCGGCGTTGATCCGTTCCAGCGCGCGGGCGCCCGGAACCAGAACGTCGTCGCCCAACGCGTTCAGGGGTGTTTCCACCGTATCCATATGCGCATGCAGATCGCGCGGGTTCGGATCGACATAGAGCAGTCCCGTCACGATCTCCCCGGCCGCGGCGCGTTCCTGCATATAGCTCAGGGCGGCAACGCGGTCGTTGACGTCGTAGCTGGTGTGCAGCTTGCGCAGCGCCAGCACCGAGCCATCGTGCTGGGTAACCATTTCCATGGTGCCCGGCTCGTAATCGACGGTGATCTCGTCACGGCCTGAGATCACATCGAGGCTGTTCAGCGCCTCATTGTGCTCACGGACATAGTCGAAGCTCTTGGTCGAGCCTTCGTGGTTGTTGAACGCCACGCAGGGGGAGATGCAGTCGATGAACGCGATGCCCTTGTGCTGCAAGGCCGCCTCGATCAACGGCACCAGCTGGGCCTTGTCGCCGGAGAAGCTGCGCGCCACGAAGGTCGCACCGAGCTGCAAGGCCAGACCAACGAGGTCGATCGCCTCATCGCTGTTGATCACGCCGCGCTTGGACTTGGCACCCTTGTCGGACGTGGCCGAGAACTGGCCCTTGGTCAGACCGTACACGCCGTTGTTTTCGACGATGTAGACCATGTTCACGCCGCGCCGCATGGCATGGGCGAACTGGCCGAGGCCGATAGAGGCGCTGTCGCCATCGCCGGACACGCCGAGATAGATCAGGTCCTTATTCGCCAGGTTCGCACCCGTCGCGACCGACGGCATACGCCCATGCACCGAGTTGAACCCGTGCGAGGCGCCCAGGAAGTATGTCGGCGTTTTCGACGAGCAGCCGATACCCGACATTTTGGCGACGCGATGCGGCTCGATATCCAGCTCAAAGCACGCCTTCACGATGGCGGCGCTGATGCTGTCATGGCCGCAGCCGGCGCAGAGCGTGGACACCGGACCTTCATAGTCGCGGCGGGTATAGCCCAGCGCGTTCTTCTGCAGGTCGGGATGATGGAGTTTGGGCTTCGGAATGAAGGTCATGACACCACCTCAGTCACTTTGGCGGGTTGGGCGATCTGCAACGCCTGGGCAATCGCGCCGGAGATGAAGCGCGCATTGATGGGCGTGCCATCGTAGTGAAGGATCTTGACGAGCTGCTTCGGGTTGATTTCCAGCTCGTTGATCAGGAGCGAGCGCATCTGACCGTCGCGGTTCTGCTCGATCACGAAGACCTTGTCATGGGCTTCGATGAAGGCCGCGACTTCGTCCCCGAACGGGAACCCACGCACGCGCAGCAGATCAAGCGAGACGCCCAAAGCGTTCAGCTGCTCATCCGCTTCCGTCATCGCCGGACTCGTCGAGCCATAATAAATCGCCCCGTAACGGGTCGTCTGTTTCGCTTTGCGTTCGATCGCGGCGGGGACCATGGAACGGGCGGTGTTATGCTTCTTCAGCAACCGCTCCATATTCTCGTGATAGTCGTGGCCTTCTTCGGAGTAGCGGGCCATCGAGTCCTTCGATGTGCCGCGGGTGAAGAAGGCGCCCTTGGTCGGATGCGTGCCCGGATAGGTGCGATAGGTGATCCCATCGTTGTCCACATCCAGATAGCGGCCGAATTTCTTGCCGGCCTGCAGCTCTTCCGCCGTCATGACCTTGCCGCGATCCATCTTGCGGCTGTCATCCCAGACGAAGGGCTTGGTCAGGCGATCGTTCATGCCGATCTCGAGATCGAGCATGACGAAGATCGGGGTTTGCAGACGATCGGCGAGGTCGAAGGCCAGGGCGCCGAACTCGAAGCACTCAAACCCGTCTTCGGGGATCAGCAGCACATGCTTGGTGTCGCCATGGCTGGCATAGGCGCAGGCCGTGATATCGGTCTGCTGCGTGCGCGTCGGCATGCCCGTGGATGGGCCAGAGCGCTGCACGTCCATGATGACGGCCGGGATCTCGGCGAAATAAGCCAGGCCGATGAATTCCTGCATCAGCGAGATGCCGGGGCCGGAGGTGGCGGTGAAGGACCGCGCCCCGTTCCAGGCCGCGCCGATGACCATGCCGATGGAGGCCAGCTCGTCTTCGGCCTGCACGATGGCGTAGTTCTTCTTGCCGGTCGCTTTATCCACCCGCATGCGGGCGCAATAGCTGGTGAAAGCCTCCGCCACCGAGGACGACGGCGTGATGGGATACCAGGCGCAGACCGTGGCGCCGCCATAGACCGCGCCCAGCGCGGCCGCGGCATTGCCGTCGATCAGGATGCGGTCGCCGACGGAATCCGCTTTGCGGAGCTTCAGGCCGACGGGATCGCCGAGATTGGCTTTGACCCAGTCGCGACCCATGTGGAGCGCCCGCACATTGGCGGTGATCAGCTTCTCACGGTTCTTGAACTGCTCGGCCAGCAATTGTTCGATCACCGCCGGATCAATGTCCAGCAGTGCCGACAAGGCGCCGAGGCCGACGATGTTCTTGAACAGCTGGCGCTCACGCGGGTTGCTGTACGCCTCATTCGTCATGCGGGTCAGCGGCACGCCGACAACCACGATGTCGCGGCGGAACTTCGATTCCGGCATCGGCTTGGTGTTGTCGTAGAACAGGTAGCCGCCCGGCTCGATGCTGGCGACGTCCCCATCCCAGGTCTGCGGGTTCATCGCGACCATCAGGTCGGGACCGCCGCCGCGCGCGCCCATGTATCCGGCTTCCGAAATCCGGACCTCATACCATGTCGGCAGGCCCTGGATGTTGGAGGGGAAGATGTTGCGAGGGGTCGCGGTGACGCCCATGCGCAGGACCGATTTGGCGAACAGCGCATTGGCGCTGGCCGAACCGGACCCGTTCACATTGGCGAACTTGACGACGAAATCGTTAACCCGCTGGAGGGCTTCCAGACGGTCTACTTGCTGCAGCATGCGCTCTCCGCCCCCATTTTTCCTGCCTGGGCTACGTCGATCAGGAACCGTTGCATATCCCACGCGCCCGTCGGGCAGCGCTCCGCGCACAGTCCGCAATGGAGGCAGACGTCTTCGTCCTTCGCCATCACGCGGCCGGTCTTCAGGTCTTTCGACACATAGATCGCCTGCGTCAGATCCGTCGCCGGGGCGCTCAGCCGTGTCCGCAGATCGGCTTCATCACCGTTCTTGGTGAAGCTGATGCTGTCCACCGGGCAGATATCGACGCAGGCATCGCATTCGATGCACAGCTTGTCGTCGAACACCGTCTGCACGTCGCAGTTCAGGCAGCGCTGCGCTTCCGCGAAGGCCAGCTTGATGTCGAAGCCCAGCTCAACCTCGGCCTTGATGTCGCTCAGGGCCGCGAATTTATCGCGATGCGGCACCTTGAAGCGCAGATCGAGGGAGACGTTGTTGTCGTAGCTCCACTCATGGATGCCCATCTTCTGGCTGACCACGGTCACACCCGGCGGCGGGCGCACGGACACGTCCTCCCCCTGGCAGAATTTGTGGAGCGAAATCGCCGCCTGATGGCCCTGCGCCACGGCCCAGATGATGTTCTTCGGGCCGAACGCCGCGTCACCGCCGAAGAAGACCTTCGGGTGGGTGGACTGGAAGGTCGTCTCGTTCACCACCGGCATGTCCCAGCGGTCGTCGAAGGTCAGGCCGATATCACGCTCGATCCAGGGGAACGCATTCTCCTGACCGACGGCGACCAGAACGTCGTCGCAGCCATGGAACACCGGCTCTTCGCCGGTGGACACCAGATTGCGGCGGCCGCGGGCGTCGTATTCAGCCTTCACCTTGTCGAAGGTCATGCCGACGAGCTTGCCGTCTTCATGAATGAAGGCGATGGGGACGAGCATGTTCAGGATGGGGATGTCTTCCCCGATCGCGTCTTCCTTCTCCCACGGGGAGGCCTTCATTTCATCGAAGCCGGAGCGGACGATGACCTTCACGTCGTCGCCGCCGAGACGGCGGGCCGACCGGCAGCAATCCATGGCGGTGTTGCCACCGCCGAGCACGATCACGCGCTTGCCGATTTTGGAGATGTGACCAAAGGAGACGGACGACAGCCAGTCGATCCCGATATGGATATTGGCCGCGGCTTCCTGGCGGCCG
>CAIUPC010000708.1 GCA_903900905.1 uncultured Acetobacteraceae bacterium | reverse complement strand
GTCGTTGGGCGGCGGTTGGCAGGGAGATCGCCGATGATCTCCAGGCTGGCCGGCACGCGCATGGAGCCCTTTGTCCCCGGGCTTGTCCGCTTGGGCGCTAACGGAAGCGACGCCGGCCCCGCTGCCCCGTCATCGCCGGGCTTAGCCGCCATCGCTCGCCATATTCTACCAGACGCCGTTGATGCTGACCCTCTGGCGACGGTCCAGACTCGTCATGCCGACGCAGGTCGGCATCCACGCCTTTGCTGTGTTCAACACGAGAGAGGCGTGGATGCTGACCTGCGTCAGCATGACGCGGTAATAGGCGCCGGTTCGTCGATCTTCACGCCGGTTGGTATTGGCGCCCATGTGGACAAGCCCGGGCATGACGGGGTTTATCGCAATAGCGCCATATGCGAGCGTCCTGGCTGGCAACGCCCCTCACCCGCGCCGGAGATCCAGAGGCAATCATGGACGCCATGACCCCTGAGCCGCTTGAGCGGCTGTCCCGCCCGAAGGCGTCCGGCCGCCGTTGGCCGATGGCGATCCTGTGCCTGCTGGTGATTGCCGCCATTATTGGCGTCGTGCGCTTCTGGCCCGCGGCCAAGGAGGCCGACCCCAAGAAGGGGCGCGACGCCAATCGCCCGATTCCGGTGCTGGTTGCCACGGTCGAACGCAAGGACATGCCGATCCTGCTGGACGGGCTGGGCACGGTGCAGGCGTATAACGCGGTGACCATTAAGCCGATGATCGACGGTCCGCTGGTCGCGGTGAACTTCGCGGAAGGCCAGATGGTCGCCAAGGGCGATGTCCTGGCGCAGATCGACTCCCGCGCCTATCAGGCGGCGCTGGATCAGGTCAGTGCGAAGAAAGCCCAGGACGAGGCGCTGCTGGCCAATGCCCGGCTGGATCTGGAGCGGTATCGCAAGCTGGTGGCCAGCAATTTTACCCCCGCCCAGCAGGCCGACACCGCCAAGGCCCTGGTCGCGCAGTACGAAGCGTTGGTGCGCCAGGATCAGGCCCAGATCGACACGGCCAAAACCAACCTCAGCTACACCACCATCGTCGCACCGATCGCGGGGCGCACCGGGGTACGGCTGGTGGATCAGGGCAATATCGTCCATTCCTCCGATCCCACGGGGCTGGTGACGATCGCGCAGTTGCAGCCGGTCTCGGTGGTGTTCACGCTGCCGCAGCAATCCCTGCCGGTCGTGGCGAAAGCCATGAGCGAGGGCAAACCGCGGGTGCTGGCGACGCCGCAAGGGGGCCGCCGGTCGGCGGTGCTGGATGCGGGCGTGCTGGCGGTGCTGGATAATCAGGTCGATCCCACGACGGGCACCATCAAGCTCAAGGCGACGTTCCCCAATACCGCCAGCCTGCTCTGGCCCGGCGGATTCGTGGGGGTGCGGGTGCAGGTTGAAACCGCCAAAGACGCCGTGGTCATTCCCCCGGCCGCCGTGCAGCGCGGGCCGCGCGGGGCCTTTGTGTTCGTTGTGGCGGACGACAACAGCGTCAGCCGCCAGATCATCAAGACCGGTTACGAGGACGAGCAGGCCACCATCGTGCTGGACGGGCTGAAAGGGGGGGAGAAGGTGGTAACCGACGGCGCCTCCCGCCTGAATGACACCAGCACCGTGACAATCAGCCAGCCGTCTTCTGACCCGCAGGCAACGCGCAGGCCGCGGCCGGATACGCCGGGCGCCCCACGGCGGCGGCCAGGCGGCGCGGCGGAATGAACATCTCCGCCCCCTTCATCGCGCGTCCGATCGCCACCTGGCTGCTGACGATCGCGATCCTGCTGGCGGGGGCGTTGGGCTATCAGGCGCTGCCGGTCTCGGCGCTGCCCGAGGTTGACTTCCCCACCATCCAGGTCACCACCCAGCTGCCAGGCGCGGCGCCGGAGGTGGTGGAGACGCTGATCACCGCCTCCCTCGAACGCCAGTTCGGGCAGATCCCAGGATTGGCGACCATGACCTCCCAAAGCGCGGAGGGAACCAGCCAGATCACTTTGCAGTTCAGCCTCGGGCGGTCGATGGATTCCGCCGCCCAGGACGTTCAGGCCGCGATCAACGCCGCCGCCGGGACGCTGCCGAGCACCCTGCCCTACCCGCCGGTCTACGCGAAGGTGAACCCGGCGGACGCGCCGATCCTGACGCTGGCGCTGACGTCGGACACGGTGCCGGTGGATGTCGTCAGCGACGCCGCCGACACGCTGCTACAGCCCAAGTTGTCGGAGATCGATGGCGTCGGGCGCGTCACCGTCCAGGGCGGCATGCGCCCGGCGGTGCGGGTGCGGGTCAATCCGGCCCGCCTCGCCGCTTATGGGTTGTCGATGGAGGATGTTCGCCTTGCTGTCGCCGCCGCCAATGTGAACGGCGCCAAGGGCGGGTTCGACGGGTCGCGGCAGAGTTTTGCCCTCGGCGCCAATGACCAGCTGGTCGATCCCGCCGCCTACCAGAACCTGGTCATCGCCTGGCGCAATGGCGCGGCGGTGCGGATGTCGGCGATCGGGGAGGTCGTGGCCGGGGTCGAGAACAACCGCGTCGCCGCCCGCTATGACGGTGTCCAGGCCGTGGTGCTCGACATCCAGCGCCAGCCGGGGGCCAACATCGTCTCCACGGTGGAAGCGATCAAACTAGGCCTGCCGCGGCTGCAACAGGCGATCCCGTCGGGGATCAAGCTGACCATCGTGACGGATCGGACGGAGACGATCCGGGCGTCGGTGGCCGATGTGCAATACACGCTGGCGCTGTCGGTGGTGCTGGTGGTGGGGGTGATCTTTGTCTTCCTGCGCTCCCCCCGCGCCACCTTCATCCCGGCCATCGCCTTGCCGCTGTCGCTGATTGGCACGTTTGGCATCATGCATCTGCTGGGCTTCGGGCTGGATAACCTGTCGCTGATGGCGCTGACCATCGCCAGCGGCTTCGTGGTCGATGATGCCATCGTGATGATCGAGACCGTGGTCCGCTATATCGAGCAAGGGGTCAAACCCCTCGAAGCCGCCTATCGCGGCGCCGCCCAGATCGGGTTTACCATCGTGTCGCTGACGGTATCGCTGATCGCGGTGTTCATCCCGCTGCTGTTCATGACCGGCGTGGTGGGACGGTTGTTCAAGGAATTCTCGGTCACCCTGTCGGTCGCGGTGATCGTATCCGGGGTGGTATCGCTGACATTGACCCCGATGATGTGCGGCCGCTTCCTGCGTCCGGCCTCCGAAGATCGCCCGGGTCTGATTGGCCGCTGGAGCGAGGCCGGGTTCGAGGCGCTGTTGCAGGCTTACCGCCACTCACTCGGCTGGGCCTTCCGGCATCAGGGATTCGTGCTGATCGTGGGACTGGCGACGCTGCTCGGCACTGTCGGCCTTTATATTGTTGTTCCCAAAGGCTTTCTGCCTCGTCAGGACACGGGCGTGCTGATCGCGGTGACCGAGGCGTCCGAAAGTGTCTCCATCCCCCGTTTGCTCATGCTGCAAACGCAGATGGCGGAGATCGTGCGCCAGGATCCGGCCGTCACCGGTGTCGTGTCCTTTGTCGGCGCCGGCACCATCAACGCCACGCCCAATAGCGGGCGCCTGACCATCGCGCTGCGCCCGGTCAGCGACCGCGATCCGGTGGAAGTGGTGATCGCGCGGATGGAGGCAGCCACCGCCGGGGTCCCCGGCCTCACCGCCTTCTTCCAACCCGTGCAAGACATTCAGATCGGCACCCGCATCAGCCGGACGCAGTTCCAATACACGCTGATGGACACCGACCCGATCGAGCTGGCAGCCTGGACGCCGCGGCTGCTGGCGAAGCTGGCCTCGCTGCCGGCGTTGCGCAACGTCGCCTCCGACCAGCAGGACAATGGCTTCCGGACTTTTATCAATGTCGATCGCGCGGCGGCGATGCGGCTGGGCGTGTCGATGCAGGCGATCCAGGACACGCTGTATGACGCCTTCGGGCAGCGCCAGATCTCCACCATCTTCGGTCAGGCGAACCAGTATCGCGTGGTGCTGGAAGCCGACCCGGAGTGGCAGGAGGATCCGGAGGTCCTGAAGCTGCTGCGGGTGCCCGGCGCCGGGGGCGCGCAGGTGCCGCTGGCGGTGATCGCGCGGTTTGAGAAGACCACGGCGCCGCTGCTGATGACGCATCAGGAGCAGTTCCCCTCCGCCACACTCAGCTTCGACATCGCGCCGGGGTTCTCGCTCGGGCACGCGGTGGACGCGGTGGCGCAGGCGGAGAAGGATATCGGCATGCCGGGCACCATCACCGGCAGCTATGCCGGGGACGCGGCGGAGTTTCAGCGTTCGCTTGCCGCGGAACCCTGGTTGATTTTGGCGGCGCTGGTGGTGATCTACATCGTGCTGGGGGTGCTGTACGAGAGCTGGATCCACCCGATCACGATCTTGTCGACCCTGCCCTCCGCCGGGATCGGGGCGCTGCTGGCGCTGATCCTGTGCGGCACCGACCTGTCGCTGGTGGCACTGGTGGGCATCGTGCTGCTGATGGGGATCGTGAAGAAGAACGCCATTATGATGGTGGATTTCGCGCTGGAGGCCGAACGCGTGCACGGCAAAGCGCCGGAGGACGCGATGTGGGAGGCGTGTTTGCTGCGCTTCCGGCCCATCATGATGACCACCATGGCGGCGCTGCTGGGCGCCCTGCCGCTGGTTATCGGCCATGGCGCTGGGTCGGAGCTGCGGCGGCCTTTGGGCATCACGATTATCGGGGGTTTGCTGCTGTCGCAGTTCCTGACGCTGTACACGACGCCGATCGTGTATTTGGCGTTTGAGCGGGCTAGGATCAGGTTTGGCGGAGCCGGTTCGACAGAACCGATGGCGGCGGAGTAAGCTTGTGATGTCCAGTTCGATATGGTGCGCTCTTCTCTCCGTCAACGATGCGGGCTGCAAGCCGGCGCCCCCTGACATAGGATGGGCTCAGTCGCTGCTTGACCTGATTTTGCTAGGCAAAGCGATCGACCGTGCCGCAACACCGTTTGGCCTGCTCGCCTTTGGCATGGCCTGCGCCCTCGCCGGATTACTGTTTGTGATCCTCAACACGTGTATTGTTCTTGCCAACCTCCAGCCGGGCCAGCAGTTGAAATTTCCAATCTGGTTGGCATTTCTCAAAGCGAGCGTCGCGCCGATAGCTACAGCGCTTACCGGGATGCTCGGAATGGCCCTGGATGTTGTAGAACCAAGCCGGGCGGCCAGTATCGCTGTGGGTATAGCATGGTTGCCCTTGCTGAAAGTTTTGTTCGGCGACAATTGGAACACTAGGCCAAACCGGCCAAATTCGCGTACGGTTGCCACTGAAGCGATCGAGGATGAGGATATGAGCGAGGAGGACGGACGATGAGTTTCGTGGCCAGTTTTTTCACGGATCCTCAGAACCCTCAAGATGAGACGCAATTGCGTCCATTTTTGCCTGAGCGGGAAGTACGGATTTTCCTAAGCAAATCCAACCCCAGCGACCGCGACTGTGCCGTGGCCAGGCTGCTTCTGATTTATTCAGTGAACGGGCAAAAAACGTGGCTCGCAAGCACG
>CAIUPC010000707.1 GCA_903900905.1 uncultured Acetobacteraceae bacterium | reverse complement strand
CACTGATGGAACCCTGGGTCCCCGGGACAAGCCCGGGGATGACGGGGAAGAGAAGCCGTCGCCGCTTATGTTAGCGCCTATGGGGACAAGCCCGGGGATGACGTGAGGCGAACATGGCCGACTTCACCCAATTGCCCCGCGGATGATCGCCGCCGCTCTGGCCGAACCTTAGCGCTTTGGCGGAACAATGGTCAGGATAAACGACACCGGCGGGCTCACGTGCCCCCAGACGACGTGGGACACTGTCACTTCCACCCGGCTGGATGCGGCCGTCGCGAATTGCGCGGTCGCGTCGAGGCACGGTTGGTCATCGCGCGTGCAAACCGAAAGGATACCCAATCGGGCGATCAGGGCCGGCGTGACCCATTGGCCCTGCGCGTAATCCAGGAAGGGCAGCGCGTGCGGCTGATCCGGACTGAAGAACGCGATCGCATTGTCGTACCAGGCTGACCCGCCGACGATGGCCAGCGGTGTTCCCGTCCGCTCCCGCCAGATGCGCGTCGCCTCCCGCGCTATTTCCTGATTGGGCGCGATCGGCTTTGGTTGCGCGAAGAAGACGCGCTGGACCGCCAGCCCGGGCGATAGCAGCAGGGTGCCGGCGGTGACCACGATCGCGGCCCGTACGCTGATCCGGTGCAGCCAGTCCATGTCCCGGAGCCGCGCCAGCTCGATCCCCGCCATCGGCACGAGCGGAAATATGCCGTACAGCATCTCGGGCTTCAGGGTCACACGAAACGCCAGCGCCGCGCCCAACGCCAGGAACAGCGGCGTGAACGCCAGGATCGGCAGCACGCCGGGTTCCGGTTGCGGCGGCTCGGGGGCGGTGCCGGTCCGGTCCCGCCGTTTGGCCCAAAGGATCAGGGCGGCCACCGCCAGGTTCGTGCCGATGGTCGCCAAAAACGACTCCAGCACGAACGAGGCCGCATGTCCCCATGATCGGCCGGACACGCTGGCGAAATACTGGATCGGGGGCGCGTCGTTGGTCACCAGCCAGATCACATGCGGCAGGCTGACCACGGCCACCGTCAGCGTGGTGATCCACGGCGAAGCGGACGAGAAATACCGGCGCCGCGCGGGATGGCGCAGGGCGCCCAGAAAGCAGGTCGCCAGCAGGATCAGCGCGAAATATTTCGACATCAGCGCGGCGCCGGCGAACAGGCCGAACGCGATCGCGTCCCCCATCTGACGGTTTCGCAGGGACCGCACGAAGTAATGCAACGTCCAGGGCCAGAGGGATATGAAGATGATATTCGCGTTGTACTTATAGGCGAACACCGTGTAAAATGGCGTCAGGAGCAGCAACGCCCATCCCGCGATGCGTCTGGGGCCGCGGGCGAAATCACCGGTGAGAACCCAGGCGCCCCATAGGCCAAGACCCGCGTTCAGGGCGCTTAGCAGTGCGAATCCCCACTCGGTGCGCGGCACGACCGAAAACCAGATGCCGCAGACCCAGGCCCAGAACGGGGGGTGCTGATGGTAGCCGAGCTGGAACTCCTGGCCCCAGGCGAAGGCCTCGGTCATGTCGTGCTTGGGGCCGAACGCCCCTTCCGCCATCACGAAGAAAAAACACAGTCCCGCGGTAAACACGGCGAGGGCGGCAAGGATCTTCGCCGGGCCCGGTTCGTCGGGCCACGCGGCGGCGCGAGGCGGTGCCCCGGATGTGGTTGGGTTGATCAAGGCGCGAGGTCAGAGCCGCGGGCGCGGGTCGATTTTCGAGGCGTTGTCCGCCAGCGTATGCATGCCTGGCAAAGCCGGACGAAGGCCGCGGGCGATCGCCCCGGGCGAGGGTTTGGTCACTGATATCGCTCCATGATCGCCGGACGTTACGGCAAACCGGGGCGGGGTTCAATGCTGGGGGACTTGCGCACCAGGGGGGGCGGGTGAAGCCGATCCTGCTGCCCTCCCGTCATCCGCGGGACAAGCCCCATGGGTGCTGACATAGGCGGCGGCCTCCCTTTCTCGTCATCCCCGGGCTTGTCCCGGGGACCAATCGAGGCAGTGGCGGAAACCTTGGTCCCCGGAACAAGTCCGGGGATGACGGTTTTTGCCGCCATCTCTCGCTATGTTAGCGCCCATGGGGACTAGCCAGGGGATGACGGCTTTCATGCGCGGGCCGGGAAAGATCCTCAGCCCGCCGGGGTCCGCCCGGCGATTTCCGTCGCGACACGCTTCAACTCCGCCGAGGGCAAAGCAGCGACCACGGTGTAGCCGATACCGCGATCGATCCAGGCGCAGCCTTCCATCGCGCCGACGCCGACGATTTCCTGCGGCCGGTTGGTCTTGTCCGCGACCGGGCGGACGAACACGGTCAGGCGCAGGCCGGCGTCGTTCTGGTACATGAACATGCCCGCCGGGCCGGAGTCGGTCGCGGCCAGGCGCCCGCCCATATAGCGATAGCCGGCAAGCGCGAGGTCGGGCGGCGCCACCTGATGCTGGATCCGGTTGGACACCCAGCGCGCGAGGTCGTCGCGCTGTTCCGCCCCCAGCTCCGTCGGCCGCCGCTTATCGGCGGTGTAGACGACGTGGTTGGCGACGGCTTCTTCGGCGAGCAGTGTGATCGTGCGCGGTTGCGGGGCCAGCTGCGCATGCATCGACCAGCCGCCGCCGCCGCCAATACCGAAGGCGAGCACGATCGCGGCGGCCATGCGCCACATGTTGCGGCGCGAGACGATGTCCTGGCGGATCGCATGCGGGTTCAGATAGGCGGGGATCGGTTCGGCGGCGATATCGGCGAAAGCGGCCCGCAGCATGTCGCGCTGATCGCGGTAGGCCGAGACTTTGGCCGCGTCTTCAGTGGATGCGCGCAGATGGGCCGCGACCTCCCCCATGCGGGTGGGGTCGAGTTGCTCGTCGATATAGGCGTGCAGATCATCATCGGTGATCGGGCGGGCAATTGAACTCATTGAACCCTCCGCGGAGGCGCCGGTATACCGTTTTCCGTATATTGCCGCAATCTTTCCCGGGCGCGCGCCAGGCGCGACATCACCGTGCCGATGGGAACGCCCAGCACCGTTGCGGTTTCGGCATAGGACAGGTCTTCCACGCCCACGAGCAGCAGGACGCTTCTTTGGTCCTCGGGCAGGTGGTCCAGGCCACGCAGCATGTCGCGCCAATGCAACCGCTCATCCTGCGGGGCCGGGTGGCTGGCGAAGTTGGAAGTGGCGTCGTTCAATTCCATGGTGTCCGGTTTGATCTTCAAGCGGCGGCGTTGGCTGATAAAAAGATTGTGCAGGATGGCAAAAAGCCAGGCCCGCATGTCGGCGTCGTCACGGCGGGTGTGCAGCTTGCTGATGGCGTTCACCAGACAGTCATGCACAAGGTCGTCCGCCTGGTCTCGGTCACGAAGCAAGGCGATGGCGTAGCGCCGCAAAGCGGGGACACAGGTCTCCACCTTGCTCATCGGCGTGTCCGGCCGCGGTTTGTTTTGGCGAAACAGAGCCCGGTCCCTCTCCGTGAATATCAGACGCACGTGCGGCGGGTTTATTCCCACCCCTGGCGCGAGGTAGAAGAGCGCGGGCTGCCCGTCAGTCCGGTCCTACCAGGGGGAGCCTAACATGCTTACACGCCGCAAGGCCATCATCGGTTCGGCCGCCGCGTTCGGCGCGGCCTCCGCCGCGCGCGCCCAGACCGCGCCCATCCGCATCGGGGAAATCAACTCGTACAGCGCGATTCCGTCCTTTACCCTGCCATATCGTAACGGCTGGCAGTTGGCCGTGGAGGAGATCAATGCCGCCGGTGGCGTGCTCGGCCGCCCGCTGGAAGTCATCAGCCGCGACGATGCCGGCAAGCCGCCGGATTCGATCCGCCTCGCCGGGGAATTGCTCGACGAACAGAAGGTCGATCTGCTGGCCGGCGGCTATTTGTCCAATGTCGGCCTGGCCCTGTCGGACTTCGCCGCCCAGCGCAAACGCCTGTTCGTGGCCGGGGAGCCGCTGTCGGATGCGATGGTGTGGGAGAAGGGCAATCGCTACTGCTTCCGCCTCCGCCCCTCCACCTACATGCAGGCGGCGATGCTGGTCGAAGAGGCGGCGAAGCTGCCGGCCAAGACCTGGGTGACGGTGGCGCCGAACTACGAATACGGCACTTCGACGGTGAAGTGGTTCAAGACCCTGCTGAGCGCCAAACGTCCGGATGTGACCTTCGTGGGCGAGCAATGGCCGGCACTGGGCAAGATCGACGCCGGCGCCACGGTCGCCGCGCTGGCGGAGGCGAAGCCGGACGCGATCCTGAACGTCACCTTTGGCCCCGACCTGACCAATTTCGTCCGCCAGGGCAACACCCGCGGCCTGTTCGAGGGGCGTTCGGTTGTCTCCGTCCTGACCGGCGAACCCGAATATCTCGCCCCGCTCGGTGAGGAAACGCCCGCCGGCTGGATCGTCACCGGCTACCCGCAGGATCAGGTCGAGACTCCGGCCAACAAGGCCTTCATCGCCGCCTACCGCAAGAAATTCGACGCTTTGCCGGGCATGGGTTCGGCGGTGGGCTACACGCTGATCAAATCCATCGCCGCCGGCATCGCCCGCGCCGGCAGCCTGGATACCGAAAAGCTGGTCGAAGGCTTCCGCGGCGTGACGTTTGACACCCCGTTCGGGCCGGCCTCCTACCGCGCGCTGGATCATCAGGGCACGCTGGGGACCTTTGTCGGCCGCACGGCGGTCAAGGACGGGCGCGGCGGCATGGTGAACTGGCGCTATGCCGATGGCGCCTCCTACCTCCCCACCGATGAGCAGGTGAAAGCCCTTCGGCCCAACGGCTGATCGGCCCCGGCGGGATGGACTTCTTTCTGGTTCAGTCCCTGACCGGATTGGCCGGTGCGGCGTCCTTGTTCCTGGTGGCGGCCGGGTTGACGGTGATTTTCGGCGTCACCAGGGTCGTCAATTTCTCGCACGGCTCGCTCTATATGCTCGGCGCCTATATCGGCTGGAGCATCCTGACCCGGCTGCCGCGCGACCCCGCCTGGTTCGCCGCCGGCTGCCTGCTGGCGGCGTTGGCCACGGGCGGGCTGGGAATGCTGCTGGAGGTGACGCTGCTGCGCCGCCTCTACCGCGCGCCGGAGTTGCTGCAATTGCTGGCGACCTTCGGCGTGGTGCTGATCGTGCAGGACCTGATGCCCCTGCTCTGGGGGCCGAACGACCTGCCGCTGCCGCGCCCGCCTTGGCTGCGGGCTTTCGTCACCATCCTCGGCCAGCGCTTCCCGCGCTACGATCTGGTGCTGATCGCGCTTGGCCCGCTGGTGCTGGGCTTGTTGTGGCTGCTGCTGCGCCGGGCCCGGTTCGGTATGCTGGTGCGCGCGGCGACGGAAGACCGGGACATGGTCGCCGCCCTCGGCATCGACCAGAAGCTGTTGTTCACCGCCGTGTTCACCCTTGGCAGCGCGCTGGCGGGCCTCGGCGGGGCGCTGGCGCTGCCCAACCAGTCCGCCAATCTGCAAATGGACCTCGGCGTGATCGTGGAGGCCTTCGTGGTCGTCGTTGTCGGCGGCCTGGGCAGCATTCCCGGCGCTTTCCTCGCCAGCCTGCTGATCGGGGAGTTGCAGGCTTTCGGGCTGGTGCTGCTGCCGCGCGCCTCGCTGGTGCTGATGTTCGCGGCGATGGCGGTGGTGCTGGTGCTGCGGCCCAATGGCTTGCTGGGCGAACCCTTAAGCCCCGTTGCCGGCGCCGCCGGGCGCCCAACCCTGATCCGCTTGCCCTGGCGCTGGGGCGGCTGGGCCGGCGGCGCGGCGGTGGCACTGCTGGCCGTGGCGCCATTGGTCCTCGGCCCCTATCCGGTGACGGTGCTGACCGAGGCGCTGATCGCCATGCTCTTCGCCACCAGCCTGCATCTGATGATGGGGCCCGGCGCGATGCCGAGCTTCGGCCATGCCGCCTGGTTCGGGCTGGGCGCCTATGGCGCTGCGCTGGCGTCGAAGGCCGTGGCGATGCCGCTGGCGCTGCTGGCCGGGCTGGGCCTCGCCGCGGTGGCCGCCGCCGTGTTCGGCTGGTTCGTGGTGCGGCTGTCCGGGGTCTATCTGGCGATGCTGACCCTGGCCTTCGCGCAGATCGTCTGGGCCGCGGCGGTGCAATGGAGTGGGCTGACCGGCGGCGATGACGGCATCCTGGGCGTCTGGCCCGGCCCCGGCTTCTATTGGGTCGTGCTTTGCTGCACCGCCGGCGGGGTCTGGCTGCTGCTGCGCGCCATGCACGCCCCCTTCGGTTTTGCCCTGCGCGCCGCTCGCGATTCTACCCGCCGCGCGGAGGCCATCGGTCTGAACCCCGAACGCCTGCGCTTTGCCGCCTTTGCCCTGGCAGGTGCGGCGGCCGGCCTGTCCGGCGCTTTGTTCGCCTTCGCCAAAGGCAGCGTTTTCCCCGGCAGCTTCGGGATCGAGCGCTCGGTCGATGCCCTGCTGATGGTGCTGATGGGTGGCGTGCAGACCATCATTG
>CAIUPC010000706.1 GCA_903900905.1 uncultured Acetobacteraceae bacterium | reverse complement strand
TCCGCAACTTCGACCCCACCACCCAACGCTCCGCCGCCAAACGGTCGAACCTGTCGCTGCGGCCGGTGTCGGAAGTGCCGCTGGGCAAAGACTCCGTCTCCCGCTTCCGCACCGCCTGGCGGGAGCTGTTTGGCCAAGACGCCGCTAAGGACCCGATTTACCTGTCGATCTCCGACGGCAGGCGGCATCCGGGGATGGAGCATTGGGTACCGCTGTTCCATCCGACGATGGAAAACCTGCTGGATTACCTGCCCGACGCCTCCGTCAGCTTCGACCATCAGGCGAATGAGGTCCTGGAAGCCCGGCTGGAGATGATCGCCGACCACGCCCAGGCGCGGCGGGCGCCGCCGCGGGATGGGGAGGTGCCGTATCGGCCGATCCCGGCGGCGATGCTGTATTTGGATCGGGAGGGGTGGGACGAGATGCTCTCGTTCGGGCCTTGCACGGCGTTCACGCCGTTCGGCAAGCCGGATGGCGGCGCGGGCGTTGAGGGCGGTGGCCGGCCCGGCCCGGTGTTCGCGCTGAGCCGCGCGCCGGCCGCGGGCGTCAATCCGGTCAATGTCTTCGACCAGTTGCGCACCCAGGCCGAGCGCTGGAACACCGAAGGCCGGCGGATCGTCGTCGCCGCCTGGACCCGGGGTTCGCGGGAACGGCTGACCAACCTGCTGCGTGAGCACGGGTTCAAGGACGTCGCGCAGGAAGACGACTGGGCGGCGATCCGGCGTAAACCCGCTGGCTCGGTGTCGCTGGTGACATTGGGGATCGAGCGCGGGTTCGTCGCACCAAGGCTGGCGCTTGTCAGCGAGCAGGATCTGCTGGGCGAACGCATCTCCCGCCCGCCGCGCCGGCGCAAGCGGGCGGACCAGTTCATCGCCGAAGCCACCGAAATCGCCGAGGGCGATCTGGTGGTGCATCAGGAATACGGTATCGGCCGTTACGATGGGCTGACGACGTTGTCGGTCTCCGGCGCGGCGCATGACTGTTTGCGGCTGATCTATGACGGCGGCGAGAAACTGTTCCTGCCGGTCGAAAACATCGAAATCCTGTCGCGCTTCGGCAGCGAAACCCAGGGCGTGGCGCTGGACAAGCTCGGCGGGGCAAGCTGGCAGAACCGCAAGGCGCGGATGAAGCAGCGCATCCGCGACATGGCGGGCGAGCTGATCCGCATCGCCGCCGAACGCCAGGTGCGCGATGCGCCGGTGCTGGCGCCGGCGGAAGGCACCTGGGATGAATTCTGCGCCCGCTTCCCCTTCGCCGAGACCGAAGATCAGGCCCGCGCCATCGCCGACGTGCTGGAAGACATGGCCGCCGGCAAGCCGATGGATCGCCTGATCTGCGGCGATGTCGGCTTCGGCAAGACCGAGGTCGCGATGCGCGCGACCTTCGTGGCCGCCATGTCCGGCTCCCAGGTCGCCGTCGTGGTGCCCACGACGCTGCTGGCGCGGCAGCATTACCGGTCGTTCACGGCCCGGTTTGAGGGACTGCCGGTCAAGGTGGCGCAGCTGTCGCGCATGGTGACGGCGAAAGAGGCCGCCGAAGTGCGCAAGGGTCTGGCCTCCGGCGAGATCAATATCGTCATCGGCACGCATGCGCTGCTGGCGAAGTCGATCGAATTCTCCGACCTCGGGCTGCTGGTGGTCGATGAGGAGCAGCATTTCGGCGTTTCCCACAAGGAACGGTTAAAGGCGCTGAAGGCCGATGTGCATGTGCTGACGCTGACCGCGACGCCGATCCCTCGGACGTTGCAGCTGGCGCTGACGGGGGTGCGGCAGATGAGCATCATCGCCACGCCGCCGGTCGATCGCCTCGCGGTGCGCACCTTCATCATGCCCTTCGATTCCGTGGTGATCCGGGAGGCGATGCAGCGCGAACGCTTCCGCGGCGGGCAGATCTTCTGCGTCGTGCCGCGGATCGAAGACCTCAACCGCATGGCCGAACGCCTGACCGAGATCGTGCCGGAAGCCCGCACCGTGCAGGCACATGGGCGGCTGGCGCCGACGGAGCTGGAACGGGTGATGACCGAGTTCGGCGACGGCAAATACGATATTTTGCTCTCGACCAATATCGTCGAGAGCGGGCTGGACATGCCGGCGGTCAATACGCTTCTCATTCATCGCGCTGATATGTTCGGGCTGGGGCAGCTGTATCAGCTGCGCGGGCGCGTTGGGCGCGGCAAGCAGCGCGGCTATGCCTATCTGACCTGGCCGCCCAATCACCAGCTTTCGGTTGCTGCTGAGAAGCGATTGACGGTGATGCAGACGCTGGACGCGCTGGGCGCCGGGTTCACGCTGGCCTCGCACGATTTGGACATCCGCGGTGCCGGCAATCTGCTGGGCGACGAGCAGTCCGGCCATATCCGCGAAGTCGGTATCGAGCTGTATCAGCAGATGCTGGAAGACGCGGTAGCCGAGGTTCGCTCCGGCGATGGTCGGCGGGACGATCAGGGGCGGGATTGGACCCCGAATATCAGCCTCGGCCTGCCGGTGCTGATCCCGGAGACCTATGTGCGCGATCTGCCGGTGCGGCTGGGCCTGTACCGGCGTATCGGCGCGCTGGGCTCGGACGCCGAGACCGATGCCATGATGGCAGAACTGGTGGACCGGTTCGGCGCGCTTCCGAAAGAGGTCGACAATCTGCTGGGCGTCGTGGCGCTGAAACGCGCCTGCCGGGAGGCGGGGGTGGAGAAGCTGGATGCCGGGCCGAAAGGCATGGTGCTGACCTTCCGCCGCAACCTGTTCTGCAACCCCGCCGGGCTGGTTAAGTGGCTGGGGACCAAGGGCGGGCTGATCCGGCTGCGGCCCGATTTCAAGCTGGCGATCTCCCGCGATATGGACGTGCTGACACGGCTGAAATTCGCCCGCGATACGCTGGGCGCGCTGGTGAAGATCGCGGGGGAAGCCAAGGCGGCGTGAGGGCCCGTTCCCAAGCGCAACCGCATCTGGGCTGAGATGGTCGGGGCAAGCCTGAGCACGAGGGGTGGTTCGGCACGGGCGCCCTTTGCGACCATCCCAGGACGTGCCCTGGGATGACGGAAGGAACCGCCTCGTATAGCCTCCGGTCAACACAACAGCTGAGGAACGCCACATGCGCTGGGCACGCTTCGAATATAATGGCCAACCGTCCTATTGCGTGATCGAGGGTGACACCGTCATCCCCGTCCGCGGCTCCCCCTTCGAAGCCTGGGAACGCACGCCCGCGCGGCTCAAGCTGGCGGATGTGAAGCTGCTGGTGCCGGTGGTGCCGCCGACATTCTACGCCGCCGGCATGAATTACGCCGAACATGTGATGGAAGTGGCGGAGAAGCTCGGCCGCAAGCCCGACCTGCCCCCGAACGCGGACGCTGGCTATCGCACCGTCAACGCGCTGATCGCGGATGGTGAGACCATCGTGATCCCGGCTGATGCCACCGACCTCGTGCAATACGAAGCCGAGTTGGTCGTCGTTATCGGCCGCAAGTGCAAGCATCTGACCCGGGAGAACGCGCTGTCGGCGGTGCTCGGCTACACCATCGGCAACGACGTGAGCGAGCGCACCTGGCAGAAGGGCGATCGCACGCTGTGGCGGGCGAAGAATACCGACACGTTCAAGCCGATGGGCCCGTGGATCGAGACCGATGTGACGCTGGAGGATCTCCGGACCACCGTGCGGCTGAACGGGGAGGAAAAGATCATGTTCAAGACCAACAAGATGATCCACGGCGTGGTGGACTTCCTGGTGAATATGACGACCTGCCTGACGCTTTATCCCGGCGACGTGCTGTGGATGGGCACCGAGGGCGCGACCGCCAATATGAAGCACGGCGATGTCTGCGAGATTGAGATTTCGGGTATCGGCACGCTGACCAACCCGGTGATGCGGGAGGGGATGTGATACAAGCAGCCCTTGACGTTGACTCGCCGGCGCCGATCCCACTCGTCATACCGACGCAGATCGGTATGAACGCCTGACGAGGTTTCGACATCGAAATTCGTGGATGCCGACCTGCGTCGGCATGACGGATTTATGAGGTCGAGGGGTCAATATTAATGGCCTCTGGTATAATGCCAGTCCGCGTGGATATTGACACATGTCCGCGCCAAATTCGTCATGGCGGGCGGAGGCCCGCCATGACGATTGGGTGTATGCAGTGTGGCGATGAATCCCGCATCGCCACGTTCAGCGCCTTCACGTGCCGGTTGCGGAACCAACCCCGTACACATCCCGCGCCCGCTTGTGGAAGGCGCCGACCATGCGGCGGACGGCTTCGTTGAAGACGACGCCGATGGCGGCTTGCAGAATGCGGCTTTTGAATTCGAAATCGACGAAGAATTCCAGCCGTGTGCCTTTTGGGTGCGGCAGGAAGGTCCATTGGTTGTTTAAATAGCGGAAAGGCCCATTCTCATAGCGCACCTTGATCCGGTCGGGCCGTTCCAGTGTCACGCGGCTGGTAAAACTCTCGCGGAACGGTCCGAACCCGATCGTTAAATCGGCGACCAGTTCCTGTTCGCTTTTGCTGCGCACCCGCGCGCCCACGCACCACGGCAGGAACCGCGGATAGGCGCCAACATCGGCCACGAGGTCGAATAATTGTTCCGGCGTGTACGGAACAATCTGCTGTTCGGCATGGGTTGGCATCAGGCGCGCTGCTGCTCCGCCCGGGCCGCGGCCAGGGCCGCGAAATCGCTGTCAGCATGGTACGAACTACGAGTCAGCGGCGTCGCTGAGACCAGCAGGAAGCCTTTGGCGCGCGCCATGGCGGCGTAATCCTCAAACTCATCGGGCGTCACGAAAGCAGCCACCGCGGCATGCTTCACGGTGGGTTGCAGATACTGCCCGATCGTCAGGAAATCCACGTCCGCCACACGCAGGTCATCCATGACCTGCAGGATCTCGGCCCGGCTTTCGCCCAGGCCGACCATCAGGCCGGATTTGGTGAAGAGGGAGGGATCGCACTGCTTGACGCTGTCGAGCAGGCGCAGCGACTGGTAGTAGCGCGCGCCCGGCCGGATGGAGGGATAGAGGCGCGGCACCGTCTCCAGATTATGATTGAACACGTCGGGCCGGGCTTCGGCGACCACGTCCCCCCCGCCGGGTTTGCGCAGGAAGTCGGGGGTCAGGACCTCGATCGTGGTGGTGGGCGCGGCGGCGCGGATGGCGCGGATGACGGCGGCGAAATGGGCGGCACCACCATCGGCCAGGTCGTCGCGATCGACCGAGGTGATGACCACATGCCGGAGCCCCAGCTTCGCCACGGCATCGGCCACGCGGTCGGGTTCGCTCGCGTCGAGCGGCGCGGGCATGCCGGTGCGGACGTTGCAGAAGGAGCAGGCGCGGGTGCAGGTGTCGCCCATGATCATCATGGTGGCGTGGCGCTGCGACCAGCACTCCCCGATATTCGGGCAGGCGGCTTCCTCGCAGACGGTGACGAGGCCGTTGGCGCGCATGAGGTCGCGGGTTTCGCGATAGACCGGATGCGTGGGCGCCTTGACCCGGATCCAGGCGGGTTTGCGCTGGATAGGGTTATCCGGGCGGTGGGCCTTTTCCGGATGGCGATGGTCGATGACGACGCGGGTTGTGGTCATGGGCGGGGACCTAATGGGAATGGCCGAACATGGGAAGCGTCGCGAAGGGAGTGATCACTCGGTCTCCTTCTGTGTCACCCTTCAACCGTCATCCCCGGGCTTGTCCCGGGGACCCACGCCGTGGTGCTCTGCTTCGGGTAGCTATAAGGGCGGCGCCCCCAAGACAGACTTGGATTCAATTATGCCACTCCGCCGCGTGGG